>JALWSU010000021.1 GCA_026993485.1 Thiotrichaceae bacterium
ACTTATCAACTGGATTATGTCAATAAAATTTGGAGTGCAAGTTAAACTGCAATATTAAGTTAAGCCAAACCTACGAGGTTTCTAAAACCTCGTAGGCTTATTACAAAAGCAAGGTTTTCAAAACTTTGGAGCTATAATTTATGACTTAACTATCCAAGCTTTCTACACGAATCCGCGCCACTTTTCCAGTAATACCATCTAATTTTTCAATTGCATCAATCGCTTGATTCATTTGTTTTTCTTGCACCTTATGGGTAAGCATAACAATTGATACATGATCGACACCAGCAAGGGGTTCTTTTTGGATAATGGCTTCAATATTAATCGCATTATCACTAAGAATATTGGTAACCTGAGCTAATACACCTAATTTGTCCAAAACGGATAAACGTAAATAATAAGCCGTTTCTATCTCTTCTATGGGTAAAATTGGTAAATCAACTAGGGCTTTTGCTTGAAAGGCAAGATGTGGCACCCGATTGCTTGGATCCGTTGTCAATGAGCGTGTTACTTCGACTAAGTCGGCAATAATGGCTGAACCTGTAGGTAAAGCTCCCGCGCCAGCCCCATAATACAATGAGGGCCCAAGTGCGTCTGAGTCAACCAGCACCGCATTCATCACACCTTCAACATTAGCCAATAAACGTTGAATAGGAATCAAAGTAGGATGCACACGCAGTTCAATCCCCTTTTCAGTCCGCTTAGTGATTCCTAAGTGCTTGATTCTATAACCTAGTTCATTTGCATATTGCACATCTTCGGGTGTAATCTTGGTAATACCTTCCATGTAAACTTTATCAAGCTGCAAGGGTATGCCAAAAGCAATCGAGGCTAAAATGGTTAATTTATGCCCAGCATCAACCCCTTCAATATCAAAAGTTGGGTCTCTTTCAGCATAGCCTAAATTTTGCGCTTCGGCTAAGACATCGGCAAATAAACTGCCTTTATCGCGCATTTCAGTCAAAATAAAATTGCTAGTCCCATTAATAATCCCAGCTATCCATTTAATTTTATTCGCCGCTAAGCCCTCACGTATTGCTTTAATAATCGGTATCCCCCCCGCAACAGCGGCTTCAAAGGCAACAATCACGCCTTTTTCTTGGGCTGCCGCAAAGATTTCATTACCATGAGTAGCAATTAAAGCTTTATTTGCGGTAACAACATGCTTACCATTAGCAATGGCTTGCAATGTCATTTCGCGTGCTATTGTAGTACCGCCTAATAGTTCAACAATAATTTCAACTTCTGGAGTGTTAACAACTTCGCTCAATTCCTCTGTTAGTACTATATCATCAGTACTATAAGGATGAGTTTTATTAACTGTTTTAGCGCAAGCGTGAGTTATAACTATACCCCGCCCAGCACGACGAGCAATTTCTTCAGCATTTTTTTGTAAAACATGCACAGTGCCACCACCAACTGTACCTAATCCTAATATACCAACTTTAACTGGTTTCATAAGATTATATTTATCTCCTGTTTAATTTAGTTTGATTTTCTAAACATATTCCGAATACCTCGCAATGCTTGGCGAATGCGATGAGGATTTTCAATTAATGCAAATCTAACATGATCATCCCCATAATTACCAAAGCCAATCCCAGGCGATACAGCTACTTTTGCTTCAGCTATGAGTTTCTTAGAAAATTCTAGCGATCCCAATTCTTGATATTGCTCCGGGATTTTTGCCCAAACAAACATAGTTGCCTTTGGTTTTTCCACCCGCCAGCCGAGTGCATTTAAACCATTGCATAATACATTGCGGCGTTCACAATACATATCTCTAATTTCCGCTACACAATCCTGTGAACCTTCCAATGCTGCAATTCCAGCGACTTGAATCGGTGTAAATGTGCCATAATCAAGATAAGATTTGATACGAGTCAGAGCAGCTACTAAGGTTGGATTCCCACATAAGAAACCTAAACGCCAACCGGGCATATTATAACTCTTAGACAAGGAAAAAGATTCAACTGCCACATCCTTAGCCCCTGGTACTTGCAAAATCGACGGGGCAATATAGCCATCAAAAACAATATCTGCATAAGCCAAGTCATGTATAATCCAAATTTTATGTTTTTTAGCTATTTCAACTATTTGTTCAAAAAATTCTAGTTCAACACATTGGGTTGTCGGATTGCCCGGAAAATTCAGTACCAACATCTTAGGATATGGCCAAGAATTCTCAATAGTTTTTAGTAGTTCCGAAAAAAAATCTACCCCAGGTACTAAAGGAACATGGCGTATATCCGCACCCGCAATCACAAAACCATAAGGATGAATTGGATAAGCAGGATTAGGTACTAATATCGAATCCCCAGCACTAACTGTTGCCAAAGCTAAATGTGCCAAACCTTCTTTAGAACCAATAGTAACAATCGCCTCAGTTTCTGGATTAATAGAGACATTATAACGTTGGGCATACCAATTGCTTATAGCACGACGCAAGCGCGGAATCCCCTTTGAGGCTGAATAGCGATGAGTATCTTTACGTTGGGCAACTTCAACTAGTTTATCAACTATATGTTGAGGAGTAGGTTGATCAGGATTACCCATACCAAAATCAATAATATCCTCCCCCCGTGCGCGAGCTTGGGTTTTTAACTCATTGACTATATTGAAAACATAAGGAGGAAGACGTTTTATACGGGGAAATTCTTCGTTCAAGGTAATAAATCCTTTTAAGTTAAAAATAAATGCAGATATTCAGGCAAACAAAATAACTACAGGGATTATATTTAAGAAAGGATAAAAACACAATTCGCACACTTCAGGGTCAATGCCATTAAATTAAGCCAAACCTGACAGGTTTTTAAAACCTGTCAGGTTTAATTTCTGTTGGTGTTTAAAAGACCTCCGAGGTTTTGAAAACCTCAGAGGTCTGATTTGAAGGCTTAACCGAGAAAATTACTCGACGCTGGAGCGCACTCACTTATACACAAGTTTGAAAGTATTTGATTTTAATTGCTTTAATTCTTAAACGCCTCAAAGGGCAACCACAAGGGATTGCCCCTACAAACGAAGTAACGAAGTAAACAATGATGTAGGGGCAATCGGTTGCCCTTGTGTATAAGAGAGTGCGCTGGAGCGTGGGAACGAGGAAAAGTGTGCATAAAAACGAATAAACTTGGTTAGATGCTTTGTGCCATGCTTGCCCAATAGTTAGTTTTTTATAACTCTCCATTTTGAAGAGAATATTTAAGATTAGAATGAGCTGATGTTTACTACTATGTGTGTGAATTGCTAGTTTTGAGAAATTAATGAGGTTTTCATAAGCCTCACGGTAGTTGACTGATTTTTCTTTCTGGTAAATAGGCTTATCTATTTCAAAATCTAGCATTGAAATTGAATGATCCAATTCCTTGCATAAACTCTGTTTTTCATAAATTGGCATTGTTCCAATTTCAAAGAATTTAGACATTGCATAAGCCGCAGGATTTATTTCACACCCAATAACATCTAACTGCCTTTCTAAACTTTCAAGTAGCACGGTTCCACTTCCTGAAAATGGATCTGCTATCAAAGAACTAGAAGAAGCATGGGGATCTAAAAAATACTCAATTAGTTCAGGAGTAAATTGTCCTCTCCAAGAAAATGGATTACTTCTGGTTTTCTGGGTGACATTAAGTTTATCAGAACTGTACATAAATTTTATTTCATTTGAACTGGGTGACTAGATTTCACTTGATTCACAAAAAAGTATTACCTAAATTACACTCTGCACCTTCACAATTTGAACAATTTATTTTGGAACTGGAGTACAAGATTACCTTGTACGACCGTCGTGCAAGGTAACCTTGCACTCCAAGCTCGACAAATCTATATATTACAATGTCAAAAAATTACAAATCAATCATCATCCATTGATTTACCATCAAAATCCATGATGTTATCAGTAAATTGAATCAAGTCATCTAAACCAGTTTCAATAACTGTAATAACAATATTAAGATTAATCTGTTGATATTCATGTACTACAGTATTACGAAAACCAACCATATGTCGCAATTTTTAGGGGTGCGGAAATAACCTTATGACGTTCTAACAATTGAAAAATTTCAGCCGTATCTGTGGGAATACCCATTTTATACTTTTTAACTATATGACTAGCTAAATCAATACTTTGTTCACAAGCACGAATTAAATTTAAAATAGCAGCGTCTTGCCGACTGTAATTGATTAAAAAATCATCTGGATTAATTTGATATTCTTCTCTAGCACGTTGAATACATCGTTGAATACTTTGTATTTTATTTATAATAATATCATTCATATATTGTATGCTTTTTTGGTACGAAAAAACTCAGCTAAAATGGCTTTTCTTTCTTCATTTAACTTTTGATAAAAAGATAGTGTTAGCATTTCAAATTCATCCACATAATATCTATCTGCACAATAAATTAGACACTCAGCCATAATAACTTCCTTACGTAAAACTACATTTACTTGTCGTAAATTGATTAAATCAACTGATTTCTTAAAATAACTAGTTAATTGAGAATGTAATGGATGTAGATAGAGACTAGGAATTTGTTTAGCCTCCTGATGTGGTAATAATAAAGCAATATCAATATCACTATTAAACCACTCTAATTCAGTTGCTGCTGAACCAAATAAATAAATTGCTTGAATATTAGGAAAATGATTTAAAATAATCTTGTTGATTTGTTTGGTATTATATTTCATTTGGGTTTATAGCCCTAAGCATATTAGACTTGTCTGGCAATAAGGATTTTCTATTTAATTTGGAGCGAAGCGAAGCAGCTTTAGCTTTGGGCGACCAGTACCAAAGCTAAAGCTTTGGACTCCAAATAGTTTATAAATTGTAACAGTTTGTTTTTACTAACAAACTACAAAAATTCTGCTGTAAATGCGTAAGTTCTAGTAAAAATTATCAATTCAAGCATCCAAATTCATAACAGACAAAGCGTTTTTCTCAATAAAAGCACGGCGCGGTTCAACATCATCACCCATTAAAGTCGTAAAAATTTCATCGCAGCCGACAACATCTTCAATTTGGACTTGTAGTAAATTGCGTGTCTTGGCATTCATCGTCGATTCCCACAATTGTTCTGGATTCATTTCTCCAAGCCCCTTATAGCGTTGAATATGTAAACCGCGTCGAGCTTCTCCCATTAGCCAGTCAACCGCTTGTTTAAAATGACTCACTGGCTGTTTTTTCTCGTTACGTTGTATATAAGAGTCGGTTTCTAAAAGACTACTTAATTTTTCAGCTATTGCCACAATGGATTTATATTCTGGCGTATTAAAAAACCCTTTTTTCAAAGTGTAGGGAGTTTCAACTCCGTGTGCAAGCATGGATAAATGAGCAATAAAACTATTTTCCTCATATTCCACTTTGAGTCGATAATGGTGTTGTGTAGCTTCAAGCGCTTTTACTAAACGATCAAACCATTCTTGAACTTTTTCTGGCAAATCGTTTGGATTTAACTCTGGCAAATCAATCATCGCTTCCAACACCTCCGCCGGAATTTGGCGCGATAAGCGTTTAATTGTTGCCATAACGGCTAAATATTCACGGAAGATCTTTTCTAATGCTTCTCCAGAAATCGCCTCTGCCTCAGCCTTGGGATTGATAACGAGCTTCGCATTTTGCAAAGCTAAACTCATCAAATATTCATTAAGTGCCGCGTCATTTTTGACATATCGCGTTTGTTTACCTTTAGTAACTTTATATAAAGGCGGTTGAGCAATATAAATATGTCCACGCTCCAAAAGTTCAGGCATTTGTCGATAAAAAAATGTTAATAATAAAGTCCTAATATGACTACCATCAACATCAGCATCTGAAGCTAAGATAACTCGATGATAACGCAAATTATCTGGGTTATATTCATCTTTACCAATACCGCAACCCAAAGCATTTATCAAAGTACCAACTTCAGCCGAAGATAACATTTTATCAAAACGGGCTTTTTCAACATTTAAAATTTTACCTTTTAAAGGCAAAATCGCTTGATATTTTCTATCCCGACCTTGCTTGGCACTACCACCGGCTGAATCACCTTCTACAATAAATAATTCTGATAAAGCAGGGTCTTTTTCCTGACAATCAGCTAATTTTCCTGGTAAACCCGCAATATCTAATGCCGTTTTACGCCGTGTCATTTCACGCGCTTTGCGTGCTGCTTCTCTAGCACGCGCAGCCTCAATGATTTTGTTAGCAATATTTTTCGCTTCTTGCGGATTTTCTAACAAAAATTCATCTAATTTCTCTGCAACAACTCCTTCTACCACGCTTTTGACTTCACTGGAAACCAATTTATGTTTGGTTTGAGAAGAGAATTTCGGATCGTGCATTTTCACCGATAACACCGCCGTTAAACCTTCGCGGACATCATCGCCAGTAGTGGACACCTTCGTCTTTTTAAAAAAGCCTTCTCGCTCCAAGTAATTATTAAAAGTGCGTGTCAATGCGCTGCGAAATCCAGCTAAATGAGTACCACCATCGCGTTGCGGGATATTATTAGTAAAACAAAAGATATTTTCATGATAAGAATCATTCCATTGCATAGAAACTTCTACAGAAATATCATTTTTTTGGCTAGAAAAATATAAAATGCTATTATGCAATGGCGTTTTATTACGATTCAGTAATTCAACAAAGGAACGAATCCCGCCTTCATCTTCAAAAACCGTTTCTTCGCCAGTTCTATCATCAATTAGACGAATTCGCACCCCAGCATTTAAAAATGCCAATTCTCGCAAACGGTTTGCCAGAATATCATAATGAAATTCAACATTAGTAAAGGTTTTGGTACTGGGTTTAAAGCTGATTTCGGTACCAGTTTTGTCAGTTTCGCCAACAATTGCTAATGGAGCTAAGGGAACGCCATCTTTATAAGTTTGTTGATAACGCTTACCATCTCGCTGGATAGTGAGCCGGAGTTCTTCTGATAAAGCGTTTACCACTGAAACCCCAACACCATGCAAGCCACCAGATACTTTATAAGAATTATCATCAAATTTTCCTCCAGCGTGGAGTACAGTCATAATTACTTCAGCAGCAGAACGCCCTTCTTCCTTATGAATATCAACTGGAATCCCGCGCCCATCATCTTTTACGCTTATAAAACCATCATTATGAATTTGTACAGTGATTTCAGAGCAATACCCAGCTAAAGCTTCATCAATAGCATTATCGACGACTTCAAATACCATATGATGTAAACCGCTACCATCATCAGTATCGCCAATATACATACCAGGATGTTTTCTAACCGCATCTAACCCTTTTAAGATTTTGATATTACTAGAATCGTAGGTTTTTTCTGTCATTACTTTATCCAAACAGTTCCAAAAAGTTCTAAAAATGTTATTTTAACATTTTTCTGGGTTATTTTGTGAGTTATTTCTCAAATCTGGAGTTTACTTCATTAATATAGTAAAATAATTCGCAATTACTCAGCATATCGTTCTCAAGCCTTACAGGGCAACCACAAGGGGATTGCCCCTACAAGATGTAGGAGCAATCCTTTGTGATTGCCCTTAACAAAAACATTAACGGTCAATTTCTGTGAAACAATTACGCGCTTTTTGGTTATCATTAGTTAATAGTGGCCGCGATTTGTTACCCATCGTGACTGTTATTGCCTTTTTTCAAATTATAATTTTACAACAGCCCATTCCCAATTTGGGCAATCTCTTAGTCGGTATTTTTTTAGTCATGCTAGGCTTGAGTTTATTTGTCTACGGATTAGAAACGGCGCTATTTCCATTAGGCGAAAATATGGCTTATGCCTTTGCTCGTAAAGGCAATATTTGGTGGTTACTCGCCTTTGCCTTTGCTTTGGGATTTGGTACAACTATTGCCGAGCCAGCCCTGATTGCGATTGCTGATGAAGCGGCTAAAGTCGCTGCTGTTGGTGGCGTAATTAAAGACACTGAAGCGGCTAGGCAAAGTTATGCTACTGGTTTACGTTTAACCGTTGCTTTTTCAGTAGCCATTGCTATTATCATTGGTGTTTTTCGTATTATCAAAGGATGGCCAATCCAATATTTAATTATCATTGGCTATATTGGTGTTGTCATTATGACCCCGTTTGCGCCTGAGTGGATTATTGGCATTGCTTACGATTCGGGCGGTGTGACTACTTCAACGATTACAGTTCCCTTAGTAACCGCCCTAGGTGTTGGCTTAGCTTCTAGTATTAGGGGGCGTAATCCTATGATTGACGGATTTGGCTTAATCGCTTTTGCTTCGCTGACACCAATGATTTTCGTTATGATGTATGGACTTTTGGTACAATAATGGCAGACTTCTTAATCACTTTTTTAGAAACCGTGCGGGATGTGATCCCCATTATATTGATTATCTTCGGCTTTCAATTTTTAGTGATACGCCGTCCTGTTCCTAATTTAAAAAAGGTTTTATTAGGCTTATTTTATGTAATTTTAGGTTTAGCCCTATTTCTTCAGGGACTTAAACAAGCATTGTTTCCATTAGGCGAATTAATGGCGCAACAATTAACTGATCCAGCTTTTATTTATAAAGGCATAGAACAAGCCAGCCATACTTTGCACTGGACTGATTACAAATGGGTTTATCTATTTGCTGCCGCCATCGGTTTTGCTACCACAATTGCAGAACCAGCACTACTCGCCGTAGCGATTAAAGCTAATGAAGTCTCAGGTGGCGCAATTACGATCTGGGGATTACGAATCTCTGTAGCCATCGGAGTCGCCATTGGTATTGCATTAGGCACTTTTCGGATTGTCACAGGTACACCCTTAGAATATTACATTATTACTGGCTACATTTTTGTAATCATACAAACCTTTTTCGCCCCACGCATGATAATTCCCTTAGCTTTCGATTCTGGCGGAGTTACCACTTCCACAGTAACAGTTCCACTAGTAGCCGCTTTAGGTTTAGGATTAGCAGGAACAATTGAGGGGCGTAGTCCTTTAATGGACGGTTTTGGATTAATAGCTTTTGCGAGTCTATTTCCTATGATTACTGTGATGGGTTATGCACAATTTTCTGTGTATCGTCAAAAACATAAAGGGCAAGTTTAAACTATTGCCTCTACTTTTAGGAACTAATAATCGTGCATTTTAAACTTATTATTGCCTTTGTGGCAGAAGATAAAACCGATAAGGTACTTGATGCCGCGCGTGAAGCAGGCGCAACTGGTGCTACTGTAATTAACCACGCACGCGGTGAAGGCTTAGAACCGCCGAAAACATTTTTTGGATTAAACTTAGAAGTTCCACGTGATGTTTTATTACTATTAGTCGAAGAACATTTATCGAGGACTATATTAGAAAATATAGAAAAAGTCGCTGGATTTGAGAAAAACATGGGTGCGGGAATTGCCTTTCAAATTAACGTAGAAGATGCTGTTGGGATTTCGCATCAAGTGAAAAAACTGACAACGATAGTAAAGGAAGAAATATGAGTAAGATCAAGTTAGTAAGAGTGCGCTCCGTAATGAAAACCAAATTTGATCGCATGGATGGTATTATTAC
>JALWSU010000022.1:0-520 GCA_026993485.1 Thiotrichaceae bacterium
GTATTATCGTTTGAATGTGATGCCGATTTTATTGCCGCCTTTGCGTGAACGTGCTGAGGATATTCCTGAATTGTCTCAATTTTTAGTGGAAAAAATAGCGAGAAAACAAGGGCGTAAGTTGTCTATAACGGATGGTGCGATTCGTTTGTTAATGCGTCACAGTTGGTTAGGAAATGTGCGGGAATTAGAAAATTGTTTAGAACGTGCAGCGATTTTATGCGAAGGTAAGTTGATAGATAGTTCAGTAATTGGCTTAACTGGATTAGAGAATCAAATGCCTAATTCCCCAGTTTCTCTAGTTTCTCCGGTTCAAAAGCTTGATGATCCCAATTTGAGTGAACGCGAACGGGTTATAGCGGCTTTAGAACAAGCGGGATGGGTTCAAGCGAAGGCGGCTCGGTTATTAAATATGACTCCTAGACAAATTGCTTATCGGATTCAGAAATTTAAAATAAAAATGCGGAGTATTTAGGCAATGCTCCAAACGAGTTGTGTTCTAATTATTCAGTCAAGAATCGAT
>JALWSU010000022.1:530-31991 GCA_026993485.1 Thiotrichaceae bacterium
GCCCAAACAACGGTGCTATAAAAATGCTAGAAAAAATCAAATTTGAAAATTTTACAGCTTTTGAAAAATTAGAAATTCCGCTGTCTACTGGAATCAATATTTTCATTGGCGCAAATGGCACTGGCAAAACTCATGTTCTTAAAGCACTTTATGCTGCTTCTGAAATTACAACAAGTAAAAAATCTGTAGCTGAAAAAATTATCCGTGTTTTCTTGCCGTCTGGTGAGCAAATGAGTCGCCTGGTGAGCGGAGATAATCTGTCTGGCTATTTTGAAGTTAGTCGCAAAATCGCAGATGTGCAAAATCCTCTTACCATACGGCTGACTTTGAACAGCGAAGAGCCAGAGCCACAAAACATATTATCTGGAGATTACAAACAATGGCTAGAACACTCTATCGATTCGGTGTATATTCCGGTTAAGGATATGATGGCTAATGCTCCTGGGTTTCGGTCGCTTTATAATCTCCGCAATATTCACTTTGAAGAAGTTTACGCTGACATCATTGATCGAGTATTTTTAGGTGCTTTGCGAACACCTACAAGGCAGAAAAAACTTCTGGATATTTTGCAGCAAGCCATGAATGGCAAGATTATCATTAAAAATGAAGAATTTTTCCTCAAAAACAAACAGGGTGAATTAGAATTTACCCTATTAGCCGAGGGGATTCGCAAATTAGGGCTACTTTGGGTACTGATCCAAAATGGTACTCTTCTTAATGGTTCTATGCTTTGTTGGGATGAACCAGAAGCGAATCTCAATCCAAAGCTGATGCGTATTGTCGTAGAAATACTTTTAGAGCTCCAGCGTATTGGGGTTCAAATCTTTATCAGCACTCATGATTATGTCATACTGAAAGAGTTTGATTTACAAGCAAAAAATACTGATAAGCTGATTTTTCATAGTCTTTATAGAAATGAGGGAAAAATTGAAATAGCATCCACTGAGAATTATTTGAACATTTCTCCCAATGTGATTGATGAAACATTTGGAAGTATTGTTGATAGGGAAATTAAAAAGACTATGGGGAATCTTGGAAAATGAAGATAGAAGTAGATGGATTCTCTTTCGATTTTACTGATGCAATTGATGTTTTTATTTTTGATGAGAAGAATAAAAATGAAGCTCACTATCATGGATTATCTCAAGCCATGAAGGCGGTAGATATTATAGTTGAGTTAGATGACGATTACTTGTTTATTGAAATTAAAGATTTTCATGCGCCAGATGACTATAATTTTTCAAATGTCATAGATGATGAACAACATCAGGAAAGGTGTAGTCGTTTCAATCATTTGCGTCAAATACTCAAGTACAAGTATCGTGATACTTGGCTCTATAGGTGGGCGGAAAACCAGACTGATAAGCCGATTCGCTATTTATGTTTATTGACGCTTGACAATGCTCAGATTTCGGCGTTGAACAATGAACTGCGTCGGTTGATACCCGTTGGCAATGCTGGACCACGTTGGGAGCGTCAAATAGCTGGCTCGGTGGTTAATATAGAGCGATGGAATCGTAATTTCCCAAATTGGCCAGTTATTCGTCTTAATGGGAGTAATTAACTGATGTTACGCACTCTCGTTCCCACGCTCCAGCATCACTGCCGTTAAGAAAAACCTCCGAGGAAAATCATGCCTCGGAGGTTATAGATATAACGACCTCCGAGGTATGGTTTTCCTCGGAGGTCTGATTTTGAGGCTTAACTTAATGGCAGCAGTGGCGTTGGAGCGTGGGAATGAGAGTTTTTTTTCAATAACGAATTTTATAGCCAATATGCAATATCCATAAGCAGATTGCACTAACAATAACTAAAAATCCACTAACAATCAGCAAACTCAAACTTATATTGATTTCGGAAACGCCTAAAAAGCCATAGCGAAATCCATCAATCATATAAAAAAAGGGATTATAGTAAGATGCTGCTTCCCAAAACTCGGGTAAACTTTCAAGTTTATAAAAAACTCCACTTAAAAAAGTTAGTGGTAAAATCAGGAAATTTTGAAACGCTGAAACATGATCCCATCTTTCCGCATAAATTGAAGCAATTAATCCGAGACTACCCAGTAGCGCACTGCCTAATATAGAAAAACTTAGTAATATCCAGAAATTGTAAATAGGCAAACTCACAAAGAATAAAGCCGCTATCCACACTCCTATTCCAACTAATAATCCTCGCAATACCGATGCACCAGTATAAGCCAGATAAAATTCTAAACTTGATAAAGGTGGTAATAGTAAAAAGACTAGACTACCAGTCATTTTTGACTGGAAAAAACTTGATGAACTATTCGCAAAGGCATTTTGAATAATGCTCATCATGATTAAGCCGGGTACTAAAAAAGTGCTGTAACTAATCCCTTGATAAACTTCTACATGCCCTTCTAATACTGAAACGAAGATTAGTAAATATAATAAAACTGTGATAACTGGCGCGAGAATTGTTTGAGTAGCTACTTTTAGAAACCGCCAAACTTCTTTGCTGAATAATGTGTATAATCCGTACCAATTCATAATGTTATCTAATAAACTAAGCTTTCTTAGCTGTTGTCAAATTCAGAAAAACGTCTTCTAAGCTAGGCTCTTCGGTGCGTAAATCTGAAAAATGAATTTTAGCTATACGCAATTTGTCAAGTATAGAAGCAATTTGATCATTTTTTCGATGAAAACGTAGAACTAATTCGCCATTTTGAATGGATTGCACATTGGCTTGCAAAGTTGTTGGCAAATTCACATTAGGATTAGTTAAAGTTAAACGTAAGAAACGATAAGGATAACGCGCTAAAATAGCTGATTTACTGTCAAGAGCAACCAATTCTCCTTGATTTAAAATAGCAAATTGTTCACAAAGATTCTCAGCCTCTTCAAGATAATGAGTCGTTAAAACAATCGTATGCCCATTTTTATGCAAATGTTTGGTAAATGCCCATAAAGCTTGGCGTAATTCGACATCTACTCCAGCGGTTGGTTCATCTAAGACGATGACAGGTGGTTTATGTACTAAAGCTTGTGCAATCAATACTCGTCGCTTCATTCCGCCTGATAAGCGTTGCAAATTAGTATCGGCTTTTTCGCTCAGGTTTAAGGAATCTAATAATTGTTCAATCCAAGGATTATTTTCAGCTCCTAAACCAAAATAGCCTGATTGTAATCGGAGTAATTGCCTGACACTAAAAAATGGATCAATAACTAGTTCTTGTGGAACTATACCTAGAGATTGTCGTGCCTGCCGCCATTGCTGACGTACATCATAACCCATAATACGCACATTACCATGTGTAGCATGAACTAATCCAGCCATGATATTGATTAATGTAGATTTTCCAGCTCCATTTGGCCCTAATAAGCCAAAAAAACAGCCTGTTGGAACTTCAAAATCCACGCCACGAAGAGCATGTAGGGTTTTATAGTGCTTGTGTAATTGTGAAATTTTAATCGCAGGTGGCATAATTTGAAGAAAAAAAAAACCAGCTATTGAAACTGGTTTTTTTTGTGTTAAAGATGATTAAAGAAAGGAAAGTTATTGATTAGATAAACTCAATAATGCTTGCACTCCACTGATAGTAGCAAGAGATTGCAGTTGTTCGGGAATATTGCGAAAAGTGATAGTTGCGCTTTGCTTAAGCCATTCAATTAATAATGCCAATCCTGCACTATCAGTACGGCTTACTTCAGACAAATCCAACACTTTAGGCGGTGTATGCTTAGCGAGGTGTTGACTAAACTCTGTCAATAAATTTCCCACGGTTGCAAAACTCAACTCCCCAGATAACCGCCAAACATCATTTTTCTCTTCCACGATGATTTGGCTCATAGCTTACTTAGCCTTATTTGCGATTTTTTTAATTAAGCCATCAATACCTAATGTATTAATATCACGGCTAAATTCACTACGATAATTAGTTACTAAACTAACCCCTTCCACTTTGACGTTATATACTTTCCACTGATGTTTTTTTCTGTGGAAATACATAATATAATCAACCTTGATAGGTTTACTTTTCCCTTGTTGATAAACTTGGGATTTGACTATGGCTCTTCTGGAACCCCGTTTGATAAGAGAATAGTCAATCTTATTGACTTTTCCAGCAGCTTCGACTAAAGCACTTGAGTAAGTCCGTACTAATAGTCCGCGAAATTCTTTAATAAAGCGTTTTTTTTGCTTACGAGATATTCTGCGCCAATTTTTGGTTAACACCAGTCTCGACATTTTGCGAAAATCAAAAATAGGTAATACAACCTTGTCAACTAAGGCATGAATTTTCGATGGATCAGCTTTTAAAGCTTCCAATACTTGCTGAGTGCTATTCTCAATCAATTCTTTAGCATCATTGGCATTTGCTGCCCAAACATTAACATTAATAGCCCCTGCCATTAACATGGCAACTAGGCTAAGACTTGTGATTAATCGTTTCATAAAAATTTTCCTTATTAAAAAAGAAGTAAGCGTAGCTAAACCTCCGAGGTTTTTAAAACCTCGGAGGTTTTTGCCCAACAAAATCTTTATCTTAAATACTATAAAGGTAAAACGTAATTATTTGTCTTTAGAACCAGCCATATTATACAAAAATTGTCCAATCAATTTTTCCAAAATCACTGCTGATTGGGTGAGTCCAGGGTCTATTTCCCCATTATCTTGAAAATATTCCTCTTCTCCTCCAGCATCTAGGCCAATATATTGCTCTCCAAGCAATCCAGCAGTTAAAATACTAGCGGAGCTGTCTATTGGTATTTTGGTATATTGTCCATCAATCTTCATATTGACAACGGCTTGATACTCTGTATCATCAAAACGAATACTTACGACTCTACCAATACGTACTCCTCCGATTTTCACTGGTGATTTAACTTTTAAACCACCGATGTTGTCAAACTTGGCGATAAGAGTATAACCTTTATCGGCAAAGACATCTCCTAGATGACTGACTTTCATTGATAAAATTAATAGGGCGGCAATGCCTAAAGCTACAAAAATGCCTACCCAAATTTCAATACTTTTTCTTGATTGCATATATCTCCTATAATGTTAGTTTACTTTTCTCAATTTGTCTGTAAATAAAATACCCAAATTTTTTTAACTATAGCATATAATGATTATATTCGCCTCTAAAAATACAATAGTTCGGACAGTTTTTACAAGTTATTGATTTGCATATAAAACTTTAGTTGTCATTTCTACGTAAGGATAAATCTTAACAGCTTGATAATTCAAGATTTCTCCTGTCGTCGAAATGACAAAATCAAAAAACTGTCCGAACTATTGAAAATAAAGACTAATAATAATAGTGAAATCCACAGCCCATATATTCAAGTATAAAACTAAAATAGCATTAAAAAATGTCAACTTACAAAACGCCCTGGCGAGAAGTAAAAGCCATTTTATTGATAAACGCCGTGCCGCTGTTAATGCTTTGCCTGAATTTAACCGCTTACGGCAACGCGCTTGTGAAATTAAAGAGCATACACTGGCACATTTAGATTTTTATTTAGAATATTTTGAAACACAAGTACATAACAGTGGTGGTTACGTTCATTGGGCGGATACGCCACAAGCGGCTTGTGAGCAAATTGTGTCTATTTGCCAAGCAACTAAGGCGCAGCGTGTTACTAAAGGCAAATCTATGATTAGTGAGGAAATTGCCTTGAATACTGCCTTAGAATTGAATGGGATTGAAGTAACAGAAACGGATTTAGGAGAATATATTATTCAATTGGCTAAAGAACCGCCTAGCCATATTATTGCACCGGCTGTACATAAAACTCGTGAAGAAATCGCTAATTTATTTTATGAGCATCATCAAAAATATGGTTTCACAAAGCGATTAAGCCAAATTCCGGAATTAGTTAGTGAAGCCCGTAAAGTGCTACGCAAAAAATTTATCAGTGCGGATGTTGGTATCACTGGTGCTAATTTTCTCATTGCGGAAACTGGTTCAGCTGTTATTGTAACGAATGAGGGTAATGGTGATTTAACTAATACTTTGCCGCGTGTGCATATTGTAGTGGCAAGTATAGAAAAAGTGCTGCCAAGCTTGGAAGATGTAGCAACTTTTTTGCGATTACTGGCACGGAGTGCGACAGGGCAGGAACTCACTTCTTATACAAGCTTTTCCACTGGGCCACGTCGCCCCGAAGATTTGGACGGGCCAGAAGAATTTCATGTTGTCTTAGTTGATAATGGCCGTTCGGAAATGCTTGGCAATGAGTTTCACGAGATGCTACGCTGCATTCGCTGTGGGGCTTGTTTAAATCATTGCCCAATTTATAGTGCTGTGGGTGGACATGCTTATGGCTGGGTTTATCCTGGGCCAATGGGTTCGGTGTTGACTCCATTGATGTTGGGCTTAGATAAGGCGAGCAGTTTACCTCATGCCTCAACTTTGTGTGGGCGCTGTGAAGAAGTCTGCCCGATGCAAATTCCGTTGCCAAAATTGTTGCGCCAACTCCGAGTTAAACACTATCAAAGCCAAGGTAAAGCTAGTTTTGTTGGTTTAGGATTAAAATTTTGGGCGGTTTTTGCGAAACGTCCTCGTATTTATCATTTTATGACTGCCATAATAATACGTTTATTCGCTAGATTAGGTAATTTGGGAATAGGGCGTAATCTACCAAGGCCTCAAGGCGAAACATTTATGGCTGCTTGGAAAAAACGACAGGCAAAATCATGAATCAAGCACGTCAAAAAATTCTTCAGAATATTCGTCACTCGTTGGGACGTAATGAACTAGATGTAAACACAATCAATAAGTTAAAAGCGCGTTTAGCTGCCCACACTGTGCATGAGCAACCAGCTTTGCCAAAAGATTTAATCAGCTTATTTATCCACAAGTTGAAACAAGTAGCTGCGACTTTAGAATTAATTCCCAATGCTAAAGAAATTCCTTTTGCAGTCTTAGCTTTTTTACAAAAGCACAATTTAGCTCAAAAATTGGTGATGGACGCAAATTTAAAAAACCTACCTTGGCCAAATAAATGGCAAATCGCCTACCGTGCGGCTCAAGTTGAAGATCAGCTTAGTGTGACTACTGCGTTTGCGGGTATTGCCGAAACTGGCAGTTTAGTTTTATTATCCAGTACCGCCAGCCCCACCACGCTGAATTTTGTGCCAGAAAATCATATAATTGTATTGCACAGAAAAAATTTAGTGCCGCATATTGAAGCCGTTTGGATGCGTCTTCGCGCACAAGCCATGCCACGCAGCGTTAATATCATCACCGGTCCGTCGCGTACTGCGGATATTGAGCAAACAATTCAATTAGGGGCGCATGGACCTCGACGATTGCATGTTATTCTAGTAAATTAAAAAGCTTCGTTATTAGAATTGTTATTAGAGTTGTGCGAACTATCTCCCTCCCTCTAACTCCCTCCCAGCGGTAGGGGGTTGGGGGAGGGATAAATCCTTATTATAAATGGAGAAAATCAAACTGTGTCACCTAAAATACCAAACACCAATTCGGACAAAACAGATGAAATTTCTACTACAAGCGCAACTGAAAAAGCGTTAGACGTTATATCACGCATCAAACGTCTTGAGAAGAGTCAAAAACTAACTCGTGAGCAAATCAAACGACTCAATCAAGCGAGACAAGAAGTATCGCGCTTAAAACAATTAGTGGAACAAAGTGCTGCTACTGCGAGGCAATCACACGAAAATTACGAAAAGGAGCAACAAAAGCAAATAGCCAAGTTGAAAGAACAGATTCATAATAGGGAAGTGGAATGTAAAAACCTCAAGGAAAAAATTGAGGCAATAACTCAATACACTAATGAAAATACAGAGTTATTGAAAGTGCAACTCCAAGAAGCACTGACTATGCAAAAAATGATGGAAACTGAAAAAGACAAATTACTTCTTGAATCTAAACATAATTTTAAAAAGGGATTATTGATAGGCTTAATGTTTAGTATATTAACTCTTGTTATACTAACAGCGGTTTTCCGAAATACATCTTTATTTGATAAACTGGTTTGTGAAATGAAACAACCAGTTATATCCTGTTTGTATCAATAGCTGAAAAAACTCATTTTTCGGCAACCACAAGGGTAAGGGAAACCACACACAAGGGTAAGGGCAACCACAAGGGATTGCCCCTACATCATGTAGGGGCAATCGGTTGCCCTTTGAGGCGTTTCAAGATTAAACGCAATGAAATCAATTGTTTAAAAAATTATGTATCATGTATAAGAGAGTGCTCCCAGCGGGAGGGGGTTAGGGGGCCATCATTTTTTTGTTAAGGGATATCTCTAATTTAACTTGTGTATGAGTGAGAAAGCTCCTGCTTGGGAACGAGTAAAACGAGTAAACAGATATTTTAAGGGCGCAAAAGCAGATCGAGTTCACCTTCAAGATCAAGGTCAACCAGATCATCATAACCGCCGATATGCCGTTCTCCAATAAAAATTTGCGGCACAGTGCGCCGTCCAGTGATTTCAATCATTTTTTCCCGTTCTTCGGGCTGAAGATCAACTAAAATTTTTTCTACCTGTACACCTTTTTTATTCAGCAAACGTTCGGCCCTGAGACAATAGGGGCAAACTCTGGTACTATACATGCGAATGTTTGGCATAAATAAATCTATTCTCCTAAAAAACCAATAAAGGCAACGCTAAAAAACGTTGCCTTTATCAAAAAGTAGCTACATTATTTATTAACCCATTGTTCAGCCGATTCGGTATTACCATTGCTGCCATCGTTATAGCCAGCTTCGTAGGCTTCAGTAACTCGTTGTTCTTCGCGTGCTGGGTTTTGCAAATAGCCGCCCATCCAGCCTAGTATATAATCACGATTAACCGACATTTTTTCTAGTTCAGTAACAGTATCATAATAAGTTTGATTCATGATTTAATAGTTCCTTCAAAAAAAAGTGGATCAGGATATGTTTTGATGTTAATCAAAGCATATAAGTTTTTTATCATATACTATTTTAACTTGAATTTCCAAACAAGTGCAACATAATAATTTATTATATTCTAATATAATAAATTATTGGCATATAATTAATGCAATTTCTAGTATAATTGTTTTTCACATTTGACGCTATTCTTAATCACCATGAAAACTATTGATGATTTAATTGCCGACTGTCTAAAAACAGTTGATGAAATTTATCCATGGGACTTAGAAGAAGCCCTAGAAACCAAGCAATCGCTAATGCTGATTGATATACGCGAGCCATACGAATTTGAGGCACTACATATTAAAGGTTCTATAAATATACCGCGTGGCCTTTTAGAACAGGCTTGTGATTATGGCTATGATGAAACTGAGCCTGAATTAGTTACGGCACGGGATAAAGATATTGTTGTAATTTGTCGCTCTGGTAAACGTAGCGTTCTTGCGGCCCATACTTTGCAAATTATGGGTTTTAATTCTGTAAAATCGTTAAAAACGGGGGTCAAAGGCTGGAATGATTATGAACTCCCTTTAGAAAATATCAATAAAGAAACGGTAGATGTTGAGACTGC
The DNA here is from genome assembly GCA_026993485.1 of Thiotrichaceae bacterium. GTDB lineage: Bacteria > Pseudomonadota > Gammaproteobacteria > Beggiatoales > Beggiatoaceae > JAUXCJ01. The sequence goes on from JALWSU010000022.1 coordinate 9,995, forward strand.
TGATAAAATCTTAATGCCACATATTCGACCAGAACAAATGCCCCCAAGTACCTTATCAAATTAATATTGACGAATTGTTGGAGTCCAAAGCTTTAGCTTTGGCTGGTTCCAAAGTTAAAGCTTTGGACTCCAATTTACTTTAATGCTAATATTCGTCGTCGTTGCAATTCTTGTCCTATTTGCGCTCCTTTAAATCCCGCCGCTAATATAGCAGCAATATCCACCTGACTAGCTAGTTTCAAAGCCCGACGAAAGCTATCAGCTTGAGGATAAGGTTGATCGGCAAAACCCTTGCGCCCGCGTGAATCCGCTTCACAAGCTAATAAAAATTGCTCAAATCGCTGTGGACGGCGAAAAGCGTCTAAGTTTTGCAAGGTTTTTAGCACAGTTTCTGGCGATAATTCAGCTATACAATGGCAATGAGTATGATAGCGTCCCACCAAAATAGCTAAATCACGATATTGGTTAGGTACACGATAGCGTTGACATAAAGCTTCAATTAGTTCAACGCCCCGCTCCTCATGGCCAGTATGTTTAGGCCATTGTTCTGCTGGCGTTGTCCCTTTGCCCAAATCGTGGGTTAGCACTGCGAATAGAACTTGAGTATCATTTGTCAATAATCGCGCTTGTTGTAAACATAGCATAATATGCGCCCCAGTATCAATTTCAGGATGATGCTTAGGCGATTGTGGGACTCCAAAGAGGCGCTCAATTTCAGGGAAAATCTGCGCTAAGGCGCCACATTGTCGCAAAATCTCAAAAAAAATCGTGGGCTGCTCCTCTCCTAAAGCGCGTACCATTTCTTGCCAAACCCGCTCAGCTACTAAGGCCTCAACTTCATGATTTTTAACCATTTCATTCATCAAAGTTAAGGTTTCATCAGCGACGCGAAAACCGAAACGAGCGGCAAAGCGTGCTACACGCAAAATCCGTACTGGGTCTTCTACAAAAGCGGGCGAAACATGTCGTAAAATCCCAGCTTGCAAATCGGCTAAACCATTGAAAGGGTCAATTAATTGTCCATTGCTATCTTCAGCCATCGCGTTAATAGTTAAATCACGGCGGCGTAAATCATCCTCTAAGCTGACATCAGGCGCAGCATAGACACTAAAACCTGTATAACCGGGCTTAGTTTTACGCTCAGTTCTGGCTAGTGCATATTCTTCATGAGTTTTTGGGTGCAAAAATACGGGAAAATCGCGTCCAACAGGCGTATAGCCAAGAGCTAAAAGTTGTTCCGGGGTTGCTCCGACAACAACCCAATCTTTATCTTTACTTGGACGATTCAGGTACTTATCACGCACAGCACCGCCAACTTGGTAAATTTTCATTTGATGCTCACTATTTTATGTTTGGAGTCTAAAGCTAAAGCTTTGGACTCCAAGATGTTAAATAATTTCTAGTTCAGTACTTATGAACAATCTAAGCAAATATTTGCAATCTAGTCCCAAACATTTTATTCTGATTCTGTAAAATAAAAATTGAAGTAACGATCTAATTTACAGGCAAGGCACAAAAAAAATGCTATTTCCAAAATCTTTACTACAAGGCTTAGCTGCCTTAATTGACAATCCAGCATTCGCTGAATTTGTTGGAACGGAACCGCCGGCGAAAAAGCATTTTCAGTGCTACACGCCCATTTTACTTTAGTTCCGAAGAAATCACCAAAGCATATCAAGATAGTTTTGGCAAAACCCTTGAGACGATTCGTAATGAATTAACGGGTAAACTGTCGCTACTTTCTTCCAAACTCTGCCACGATTTTTCGGCTAAATTTTCGGCACAAATCCGCAGTAGTGGCGAGCAAGGCTTTAAATCCCTTTCTAAAACCAAAAGCTAAGTTATTTAAAATAGATAAGATTAGCGTTCCCGATTTAGCCAGCTTAATCAATACTTAAAGTGTTGCTAAATTCTCGGAGTTATTATTAAAACAAATGCAGCAAATTGCGCCGCTTTCTGAAGCTGGCTTTTTTACGCCAAGATGATAGGGCAAGCTATGTTGTTTTTCTTGCGAGAACAGTTTGTGAGAACAGTTAGTTTCGCACAGATGCACGTTTTGAGAAAACTTTCTGCTTTAAATCCCCTAGACTATTTTCGCAGGTGGATTTTGGTTATGCCTTAGCAATTGAAAGCCCATAGGGCAATATAGCACTACCCGTTTGTATAAAATACAGCGTACCAACCTGCCAGGTTTTTAAAACCTGGCAGGTTTGTACTTAACTAAATCGGGTAACGCTATATATGGTAACGAATAGCAACGGCGATCGCGAACTTCGTGGCGTTCGTCGTGGCGTTCGTCGTAGAAAAAAGTTCAAAAACAAGCACACCATCTTGGTTGGATCGCTTTGCTTTCCTACTACTGGTGACGACCGCGCATCTATTTTTGATTTCCTACTGCTTTTTGGGCGGTTGGCGGTTGTTTGTGGTATTGTTATAGTTTTCTTGTCTTAATTAGGATTTGTAGGATAGAACTACAGGGATGAGTTATAAAAGGGATAAAGGCTTGGTTTATCCGCTTTTATAACTCATCCCTGTAGTTCTTCAAGTTTGGTCTTGAAAATACTTTAATTCTGTAAATCCTGATTCAGACAAAAAGGATTTTCAGATTATTTCCATTGAGAGGAACTATGGAGCAATTACTCAATATTCACATAGAAAAATTACCTGAAGCTGTGTTTTTAGCCACTTCAGATGAGATACAAGGTTTAGTCGCACAAGGGCGTACATTGGCAGAAACTTTGGAAATTGCGCGTGATGTGGCTAGAAAATTAATTGAAGCGCGTGCAGAAATGGATAATATCCCCTCATTGAAACAAGTACCCAATGTCTTTGATTTAACATCGTTTTTATTGTCTGAACTGTGATTTTTTTGATTTTTTTTAATAGAGGTGTTGCAATATCAAAAAATGGTTTCCATTGTCTGAACCTTGATTACAAAGGATTATAAGGATTTACAGGATTAGGTTAGAACCGATTGATTAAATAATCCTTTGTAATCAAGGTTTAGACAATGGGTGCAAATTATTTATAGCACTACCCGTTTGTATAAAATACAGCGTACCAACCTGCCAGGTTTTTTTAAACCTGGCAGGTTTGTACTTAACTAAATCGGGTAATGCTATAGCAACTAATATCACATAAATCACAGTTCAGACATTTTCCTGAAAATTCTCAAATTCTGTAAATCCTGATTCAGATAAAAAGGATTTTCATATTAGAGTTGTCCAGAAATAAAAAAAAAGCAGGTTTTTCATAGTTGGAGCGAAGCGAAAAAGCTTTAGCTTTGGTGCGACCAGACAAACGAAACGAAGTAAGCGTAGCTAAGTAGGCGTAGCCAAAGCTAAAGCTTTGGACTCCAAATTTTTGTCGGAATCAGGATTTGCAGGATTTTAGGATTTTCAGGATTGTTTGAACTGTGATTTATGTGATTGATTTGATTTAGGTGAACTTTTTTATAAAGTTCATAGTGAGATGTTGGAGTGCAAGGTTACTTTGCACGAGTTTGTTCGAGGTAACCTTGAACTCCAAACAAGCGAGACGAAACGTAGTAAGCGTGGCTAAATCTAAAAAAATAATTTGCATTCAATCCGAATAGGTGGCATAATGCCATTCGTCGGGCTGAAGGTATTTGGTTACCTGAGAAAGAAACATAATTAACCTAATAATAATTGGGTTCGCAAATTATCTGAAAAGCAAATAATTTGGTTAATTCTAAAACCGAAATGAACTATTTGTGATAATTTGATTAATTATTGTCTTAGATTATAAATCTATATATATTTTCCAAATGCCGTCCACTTGCCCGATCTGAATGGGGTTGGTAGCTCAGTGGTTAGAGCGCGTTAATATCGTGTTCAAATCGCTTGCCCAATTTTTTGGACTGAATGAATATGGTTATCGCTTTGGGTGCGCGAGGTCGCGGGTTCGAGTCCCGTCCAACCCCCTATCAGGACTAGTAGCTCAGTGGTAGAGCAGGAAAAACCCGTATATCACTCCTTGCCTATTCGCGTGGGCTGAAGATGTATGGTTATCGACTATTAATCGGCAGGTCGAGGGTTCGATTCCCTCCTAGTCCACCAAATTCCCTTCCCAATTGTTCAAATCGCTATGAGCAAAAAATACAGCAAATATTTTAATACCAGAGCTACTCGACAAACTCAACCTATCCCTAACCGTAATATGGTTCCAAATAGCGCCGGCGGTTTTGCCTTTAGCGTCGATGATTGGGTTAGGTTGGATAGATTTCTGATTTTAGGCAGTGAAGGCAGTTCTTATTATGCCAGTGAGCAAGAACTAACGGTGAAAAATGCTAAAGCTGTTGTGCGTTGTATTAAAACTGATGGAGTTCGAGTAGTTAATCGCTTAGTGGAAATTTCTCAAGCTGGACGTGCGCCGAAAAATGATCCCGCCTTATTTGTGCTTGTCCTTTGTTCTAAATTTGGTGATTTAGCTACTAAGCACGCTGCTTTTGAGGCTTTTAATCAAGTTGTCCGTATTGGTACGCATTTATTTCAATTTAATGAGGAAGTTAAAGGCTTTCGAGGGCGGGGGCGTTGGCTAAAACGAGTCAATACGGCATGGTATAACAGCATGAATGCCGATAGATTGGCTTATCAAGCGGTTAAATATCAACAGCGTGACGGTTGGACGCATCGGGATGTATTGCGCTTAGCTAAACCTGTGCCGCCTGATGCTGCACATAATGCGGTTTATCACTGGATAACTAAGGATGAATTAATTGAAAATGCGCCTACTATTCTTAAAGGTGTAGAAGAAATACGCATTTTGAAAAAAGTCCCTGCTAAAGCTAAAGTTGCAGCTAAGTTGATTCGTGAATACAAGTTACCGCGTGAAGTGGTACCGACGGAATTTTTAAATTCGATCCAAGTTTGGGAAGCCTTGCTTGAAGATATGCCGATGACGGCGATGATACGCAATTTGGCAACAATGACGCGAATTGGTTTGATTAAGCCTATGTCTAAAGCTACTAAACTGATTCAAAGTCGATTGACGAATCAAAATTATTTGACTAAAGCGCGGATTCATCCAATTGCAATCTTATCTGCTTTAAAAACTTATGCACAGGGGCATGGTGAACGTGGCACAAATAGCTGGGAACCAGTGCAAAGTATTGTTGATGCTTTGGATGAAGCGTTTTACCTAGCATTTAAAAATGTTAAGCCTACAGGTAAGCGTTGGGTATTAGGCGTTGACGTATCAGGTTCAATGGAGTGGGGAGAAATTTCTGGAATTAAAGGTTTAACCCCAAGAGTAGCTGCTGGTGCTATGGCGATGATTACGGCGAAAACTGAAGCCGAGCATGTAATTACTGCTTTTTCTGATCAAATGGTAAAAGTGAATCTTTCCCATACGAAGCGACTTGATGAGGTTCTGGATACGTTAGCTCAAATATCATTTGGTGGGACTGATTGTGCTTTGCCAATGGTGTGGGCATTGAAACATAAGGTTAAGGCGGATGTTTTTGTTATCTATACTGATAGTGAAACTTGGTATGGCGATATTCATCCAGTACAAGCCTTGCAAAAATACCGTGATAAAATGGGTATTAATGCTAAATTAATTGTCGTTGGAATGCTTAGTAATGGATTCTCAATTGCTGATCCTAAAGATGCTGGTATGCTTGATATTGTTGGATTTGATAGCGCAGCACCGGCGTTGATGAGTGATTTTGTGATTCAATAAGACAAACCAAACCTGCCAGGTTTTTAAAACCTGGCAGGTTTAATTTATATTGAAATTTCAAAGACCTCCGAGGTTTTCAAAACCTCGGAGGTCTGTAAGTTAATTATAACCAGCCAAATTCATTAAGCTAGTTTTTACACGCTCTGCCATTTCCCGTTCCATTTCGGTTCGCAAGTTTTCAATACGGTTTTCATAGTCTTGTTTTAGCGCATCTAGTTCGGCTTGATGTTTCTCAGCAAGTTCTTGTTTTAATTTAGCTTCTACTTGTGCGGTGAATGGGGTTACGATTCCTGCTAGTTCTTGTAAAATTACCCAATTTCTGTTCTTTGGGCTATTTTCTTCAAGGTTTGGATTTCCGTCTAAGCTAATTCGTGTGCCAAATACGCCTTGGTGGTTGGGATCGTAGCTAAACAGTGGGAAGGCATGGGATTTTAGCGCATGTTTGGCTTGTGTAATAGTTTGATCAGTTGCAAAGCCGTTGTGTTCTGGGCTTGGTGCGTGTATATGGATTAATGCTGGACCGGTATAAGCTAGAGCAGCTTGGAGATTTTTTATGAAATGCTCGGTATTGGCGAGGCTGGTTTGTACTATGTAGGCATTATTTGATTGGAATAGGGCTGTTAATCCAATTTCATTGGTTTCTAATTCGCTCAAGATTATCACTTTTAGTGGTAAATCTGTATCCAATAAGTGCCTAATTCCCTCAAATACTTCTTCATTGCCTAGTAATAGTAAAGGTGAACAGAACTGTTGTTCTTCTCTAGTCAAATCTTGCCATTCTAATGAAATTGGTGGTTGTGCTATTGGAACTGTAGGCTGTTCTAATGCTTGTCGAGCTTGTCGCAGTAATCTTATGCCTTCTATCGCTACACGCAATTGTCCGGCTAATAAGCCACTAGCTAATTGTGCAGTTTCGCCATTCATGTCTATGGCTACTGGTACTTGAAATGGATTATGTGGCCAAGTTCCTGCCCAAGTAGTTAATCTCTTGCCTGCTATCGCTAGGCTAAAACGAGCGCGTCCTAATCCTTGTTCTCCTTCTGATAGTTGCCATTCGAGTTTTGCTAATGCTTGGCTTAATTTAACTAAATGGCGTAAGTGGGAACTGGCAATTAATTCTTGAGTATTATCAAGTAAATCATTAATACCATTCAAGTTATCAGTTAAAACTTCTGTTGGTAGGGCTTGGGCAATTGATTCTCGGATTTTAGTAATGATTTGTTTTCTAGTAGTGACAATTTGTTTTAGAAACTCATTCATTAGCGGTTGTTGATGATATTCTGTAATTGCTAGGGCTAGGCGTACTGCTAATTTTTCTCCTGAACCTGCTTCCGAATTGTCACCGCCTGCTAGTGATAGTTGACAGTGACGCGATAATAGAATTGCTGGCAGATTGCCGATTTTTTCTTTAGCACGTTCTACACTTTGCCCTGTGGTATCTGGTAATTGTTCCCAAAGTCGCCAAATTATTCGTGTTTTTTCTAAATTTTCCTGAGTTTGAGCTACTCTGGATAATGCTCCGTCTTTACAAGCATCTACGCATAAACCACAAGCTTTGCATGCATCAGGATTAATAACTAAGGAAAATAATTCGCCTGTATCATATTGATAATGTTCAGCTTCGTAGAAAAATGGCTGAGTTATTGCAATCGGTAGTTCTCCGAGTTTCTGAATCAGGGCTTGGATTGCAGCAGGAACTGGTTCGGGTAGTTTTTCCTTGAGTTCAGAAAATGCTGCTTGAATTAGTTCTCCAGCAGTCTTAAAGCTCGATTCTGGTTTTCTGGCTAAACTGTGTAGACGCTTGGTAAGTTTAGTCGCAGCCATTCGCAATGAATCTGCTTTTGCTAATTTAATTCCGGCATCAATTAATGCTTTTGGGCTAATAACTAAACTAGCCATAGCACTGTCAGGGCAACGTATCCAACATTGTCCGCAAGCAGTACAATTATTTGGCTCAAAAATTGGTAACATTTCCCGCGCTCCACTTAAGTCGCGGAAAGTTGAACTCAGTGGCGGAATTATGCCCGTGGCAATATAAGGATTTGGCATCATTTCGCTGGTTTCACCGTTACGATATAAAACCCCTACTTGATCCCAAAATCTTGGTAAACTGTCATAAGTATCACGATTATGAGCTAAATGTCGAACTGCTAAAGGAACTTCATCGGTTTTACGGTTAATTTTATTTAACTCATTGGTTTTTAAGGTACTTTTTAGTTCATGGATTGATTCTAATCCAGTTTTAAAAGCTTGCAAAGCTTCAGCAGTTTCAGCTTTAGACAAACTTTTTTCATAAGTACTTAATATGCGGCGTGGTTTAATATCCAATTTTTCTGATAATATCGCAAATAAGCCTCCCAAAACGCTGGTATGAATTAAAAATAAGCGTATTTCTTGAGTTTGCAGCTCTTCGCGTATAATTGGAGATAAGTTTTGCCAAAAGCTATCTTCGTCTAGCGTCGAAACGGCTAACATAATGCCACCTTTACGCAATCTCCCAATAGCTTTAGTTAAACGCAATGGTTCAGTTAAAACAATAATATCAAGAGTTAAATCATCTCCTAGTTGTCGCAATTTGTCTGGCGCGTAAGTAAAAATATCTAGCCAACCATAATCCCAACGTTCTCGTAATAATCCTGGATGGCTGCGTATTGAACCACCTTTTAAACGCTGCAATAAAGTTGCCGCTTCAGTAGCTAAATTACCATCCCTCCCCCTAGCCCCCTCCCACTGGGCGGGGGAACGGGAAATTGTGGACATTTGATGTATTGCGATTGTCAAAGCACCTGCGGGGCGCAAATCTGGTGAGGCTAGTTCACTTTTTAAGCCCATATCATTAATATGCGGATAATTACGCCGTAAACTATCTAATAAAACTTGGCGTTTTGGATAAAGACTAGATGCACGTGCAAATTCTATTCCGAGAAAAATATGCCCTTGCCCTCTATCTTCTAATTCTTCGCATAATTTGATTAAATCAGCAGTTCGTAAAGGATAACCACCTAATCCATAAATTACCGAACGAAAACGCGGCAAAGTTTTAACTTTACTATTTTCTACAGCTTGTACCAATGCTGCCCGTACTTGGCGCATTAACGGCGGATCGCTTGCCATTGGCGCATCAGCTCGCTCCAATACTGCAACAATAGATTTATTTTGTAAACGCTTAGCAATCAACGCCGCTGGAAAAGGTCTTAAACAGCGAATCCCTAAAACTCCTAGCTTTACGCCCTGCTTATTACGCATATAATCAGCGATAGTTTCCAAAGTTTCCACAGTTGCACCGATTGCAACTAAAACGATTTGGGCATTATCTGTTTTGTAAGTGGAAATAGGACCCAAATTTCGCCCAGTTTGCTCGGATAAATCTGCAAAAGCCGCATCCAAAATTTCCCGTAAATGATGAGTAAAATAGGGATGCTTAGCTACGGAACCCAAAGCCCAAGTTTCTGGTCCCTGCAAGGCGCCGTGCATAACCGCCCTATCAGGATCGTGCCAACGTGGTACTCGGCGACGAGTCTCACCAAATAAAAACTTTTGTGCTGGCGTAGGCGCAGCTATTAGCTCATCAGGCTCACCAACAAATTTACGCACCAATTGAGGATGCGGCAAAGATAGCTCCTGAGCAGCCAACGCAGTTTGCTCACCATCCATAGCTACTAATCCAGGGATTAAAGTCAACTCCGTTACCCGTCGCGCAATTAGTGATAAATCAACAGCTTCCTGTACATTAATTGCATGTAACAAAAATAAACCTGAATCCGAACTAAGATAATAAGCCTTATGCCCACTACCTAAAGCCCCCGCATGTCCAGCAATAGTACGATTACTCAAATGTAAAACTAAGGGCAAATGTCGCCCAACTGCTGTAACTAATAAATCTTGTACCTGCATTAAATCAGGAGAAGACAAGAAAGCCGTAGCACGAGTACCACTCATACTTAAACCAATAGCCGCCGCCAAAGCCCCTCGCGCATCTTGACTATCACGACTAATCAAAGCCTTAGTAAAACAATTTTCGGACTCATTTTTCCATGCCAAAGAAGCAAGCTCGGCTGGAAAAGAAGCCCCTAATCCTGCCGCCTCAGCAAGACAAGCTTCTATCGCAACCACAGCAGTGTTACCATCAAGTACGGTTTTAATTTCGCTTTTTGGTGGCGGGCTAGTGGAGAATAAACTTTGAAATAAACGTAAAGCTGATTTTGATAAACTGGGCATAAATTTCCTCTTTATTTGTGGTGTATTAATTTTTTATCCTAAGCACCTGCTTGGAAACGAGTTAAGGGCAACTACAAGGGATTGTCCCTACATCACGGCTCTTGTAGGGGGCAATCGGTTGCCGGTAGTGAAGCTGGAGCGTGGGAACGAGAAAAAAATTTAGCTTTATTGTAAAATAAAATACATGATATTTAAAATAACATACTAAATAAAAGTAAAAAATGATAAACAAACTGAATCAATTAGGCAAAAAAAAAATCCCGTTTTTATTTATTATTGATTTTGATGTCAAAAAATATTACATCATTCCATTGAATCAATTGAATAGAACTAATAATATCTTTTATTCAATTGATGGTTTTTCTAATCTAGCGCCTGACATTTATTTTAAACAGGTAAATCCATTTTTAAAAAAAAAGCCATAAGTTTTGCTAAATATAAACTTGCTTTTGAACAAGTGATTCAAGAAATGATTAAAGGCAATACCTATTTACTCAATTTAACTTTTCCTACCCAAATAGAAATTAAAACTACCCTGTTAAATATATTCTTATCCAGCCCCGCTCCATTTAAACTTTTTTATAAAAATCAATTTATTACATTTTCACCAGAAAGATTTATTAAAATTGAAAACAATTTAATTCAAACCTATCCAATGAAAGGCACAATTGATGCCGAGATTCCAAACGCTGAGGAGCAAATTTTAGCTAATGAGAAAGAAAAAGCTGAGCATACAATGGTGGTAGATTTACTCAGAAATGATTTATCAATGGTAGCCAAACGGGTTCAAGTGAATAATTTTAGATATGTCGAAACAATTAAAGCTGGACAAAAAAAACTATTACAAGTTAGTTCTAAAATTACGGGTGTTTTAGAAAATAACTGGCATGAAAGAATTGGTGATATTTTACTCCCATTATTACCAGCAGGTTCTATTTCTGGCACACCAAAAATAAAAACACTTGAAATTATTAAGAAAGTTGAAAATGACCCGCGAGGATTTTTTAGCGGCGTATTTGGCTATTTTGATGGTAAGAAATTAGATAGTGCGGTTATGATTCGTTTTATAGAACAACAAAATGGGCAATTTATTTATAAAAGTGGGGGCGGGATTACTATTGATAGCAATCCAAAATTGGAATATGAAGAAATGTTAGAAAAAATTTATATACCAGTTAATTAAATTTTATCTTTTAGGGGGCTTGCTTAAAACAATTTAAGCACCAATATTTCAATTTCGCATTCTACCAACTAAAAAAGGTAATTAAATTATGAGAATTATGAGAAAGAAATTATTTTATTCGATGCTAGGCAGTTTAGGATTAATGATAACAATCGGATTACAAGGTTGTGGACAATCTGAGGAGCAACCTAAGACTAATCCCAATGGTACGATTAGTGAAGCCAGTAAATCTGAACAAGGAGTGTTTTTAATTATCCAGCAAACTGCCAAAAATCCAGATGCCTATGTTGTTGTAGAGAAACATCCTAGTTCTACTGGAACTCGTGCGATTTTAAAAGACATGGACGGCAATGAGCGTATTTTGACAGAAGAAGAACTTAAAAAAATGGCAGAAGCTGAAGCCGCTAAAGTTGAAAATGGTACATCTAACCTAACTCAAGCACCAACGGCTAATAGTCCAGGTTTAAGCTTGGGTGAAACTATTCTAGCAAGTGCTGCTGGTGCTTTAATTGGTGGTATGATTGCTAATAAATTAGCGGGTAATTCTAATTTTCAGCAACATCAACAGCAACAACAAGCACAGAGTTCAGCCTATCAGCAAACCCAAAGAAGTATTATCCGTAATACTAATGCTAGTACTAAACCAAAACAGGGTATTTTTTCGGGTTCTAAAACTAATAAATCTTCATCTGGTGGCTTATTTAAAAATTTTGGAAGAAAGAGGAGGAGATGATTATAGAGGTTCCTCTAGTGATCGGAGTTCAAGGTTACCTTGAACCAGTCGTGCATTGACAAACTAATTTTTTTATTTTATTTTATTTCATTTTCCTATTTTATCCTTGCTTGGAGTCCAAAGCTAAAGCTTTGTACTCCAAGTAATTTATCCTGTCATTGCGTCAGTCCTATTTTCTACGAAAAAATCAGGATATCAATAGAACTATATATTTTCAATAAAAATTCATTATGTATTTTCAGACTCAAAGATTATTGGTAATTTTACTCATCCTTGCACAGGGAATTATTCTGTGGCAGGGTGTCTTTGCGTCTGGACAATTTATTGCTTGCCATGAAGCACCTATTTCTAACGATTCCATTCAATCTAATGATATGCAAGATTGTTGTGATAAATGTTGTTTGGGATTTTGTCATTGTAACTATTGTGCTTGTAGTAGTATCTTCTTAATTTCTTCAGTTTTTAATATTAGTAATTTTTCCTTTCAAATCTTTAACTTTTCTTCTTTCCCTACCTATTTTGACGCATTTTTAACTCGTTTGTTCAAACCTCCTCGCAAATTCCGTAGCTAATCCTGATTTTGATTTTTTGGTTTTAAAAATAGTAGGCACGAAGAACTATTTAAGGCTTTACTGTGCCTAAATTTTTGATTCTTTACAATAGAGTTGTCCGGAAATAAAAAAAAGCATGTTTTTCATAGTTGGAGTCCAAAGCTTTAGCTTTGGGCACCTGCAAAATGAAGTAAGCGAAACGAAGTAAGCGTAGCCAAAACTAAAGCTTTGGACTCCAAGTTATATAGAAAATCCTTATTTCCAGACAAGTCTAATCTAGATTTGATTTAACTAGAGAAAAACTTATGAAAACTAAAATATTTCTGGGAGCAGCACTGCTATCTAGCACAATTTGTGCTGAAACATCTGGAGTAGATGTTTTGCTTTATTATGCGCCTATAGATTATGGGAGTCAGTCTTTTCGTAAAGATGGTATGGTGACAGGTATTTATGGCGCATTTCGTTCGGCTTCTGGGTATGTATGGGAAGTTGAGGGGGATAAAACTCGTCTTCGTTATCAGGCGGGTAATGATTTGGATCAAACTGACATTACTTTAGCTATGACTCGTCATTGGCAAAATAGTCGTTCTTATCGTTTCGGTGTCCACGCTATTTCTTCTGATGATAATGATACTGATGAGGGTTTTACTTTATTTGCTGGGCTGAGTCGCTATAAAATCTACTCTTCCTTTCTAGCTGGTAACCTTTATTATACTCGCTATCCAAATTCCGATCTCCAAGTTTGGCAAGCTAGTTCTAAGGCTGGAAAATACTGGACAAATCCTATTTTTCAGGGTAGTTTCCTGTTTCAGGCTCAGCTTAACTTGATTGCTTTGGATGAAAAACAAGCAGATACCAATAGTTATTTATCTGCTGAAGGAGGAATTTCTTGGTTTTACAATTCTGTTAGCCTAAGTCTTAGTGCTTGGGGAGGCAGTCAGCGTTTTCCAGTTCGCAATGATGGTTTTATTGTTTATAATTTGTCTGATAAGTTTAATCGTGGTTTTAAATTTCAAGGAAGTTATGCTTTAACTAAAAATAGTAGCATCAAATTGGGAGTTAGTAACGATAAAATTACTGAAAATACTGGGGTGGATACAACTATTACCGTTTACAGTTTGTCATTAGGATATACTTTTTAGTCAAGTTTAAATCTCCGAAGTTTTCAAAATTTCGGAGGTTTGTTTTTAATACCTAGGAAAACTTAGGAAAACTCATGAACACAAACAACAGAATCGCAAGACTTGCTATCAACGAAGAAGGTTTCGTATTTGATCCTCAAACTGGAGAAAGTTTTACTGTTAATCAAACTGGTAAGGTAATCCTTAAAGCACTGATGAGAAGCGATTCAGAAGAATCTATCATTCTACAATTGACGGAGCAATTTGCTCTATCCCCGCAAGAGGCACAGGCTGATGTTAGAGATTTTATCCACCATTTACGTGCTTATCAACTTATATATTGATGTTACATTGGGCAACCACAAGGGATTGCCCCTACAAACAATGATGTAGGGGCAATCCCTTGTGGTTGCCCTGTTTGTAGGGGCAATCCCTTGTGGTTGCCCTGTTTGTAGGGGCAATCCCTTGTGGTTGCCCTTTGGAGCATTGTTTGTAGGGGCAATCCCTTGTGGTTGCCCTTCTGAATTTATCTAGGTAGGTGGGTGTATTTATGGATGATATTTTTGTCGCTGTTACTGGCATTAACGCTTCTGATAATCCCGCTCCTGGCATTGGCGTGGCTAGGAGTCTAAAAGAATATACAAGCTTAAATTTTAAAATTGCTGGACTGGCTTACGATGCCATGGAGCCAGGAATTTATATGGATTGGTTAATTGATAAGTCTTTTCTTATTCCTTATCCTGCTGCTGGTTATAAAGCTATTATTGAGCGTATTTTATATATAAAACATACATTTGGATTAGATGTCATTATACCAACCTTAGATAGTGAATTGCCTTTTTATATAAAATCTCGCAGAGAATTAGAGCTTCATGGCATTAAAACGTTTCTACCTAGTGACGAACAATTTCGGTTGCGTAGCAAAGAATATATTACAAGTATTGCTGCACAATCAGGATTACAAGCTCCTAAACAAGCTGTTGTTACTTCTTACAAGGAACTGGTAACAGCGGTACAAGAAATTGGATTACCTGTGATAGTTAAAGGTACTCTTTATAAAGCCTATCGCGCTTATAGTATCGAAGAAGCTATGAGCTATTTTAGCAAAATTGTTGCGGAATGGGGCTATCCTGTCATAGTTCAACAAGCCGTTAATGGTGAAGAAATTAATGTTATAGGTGTTGGTGATGGTGCTGGTAATTTGTCTGGGCGAGTGGCTGTTAAAAAAATGAGTGTCACTGAGTTGGGCAAAATCTGGACTGGTGTTACTATTCACCATCCGAAATTATTAGAAGCTACCCAACAATTTGTCGCAACCAGTCGTTGGCAGGGGGCTTTTGAAATGGAATGTATTGTCGAGCAAGATAAAGTCTATTTAATTGAAATTAATCCTCGTTTTCCAGCTTGGGTTTATTTTGCTACTGGTGTTGGAGTAAATCTACCAGTTATGTTGTTAAAATTAGCACTTGGTGAAAATGTAGAATCTGCTGAAGAATACGAAGCTGGCAAGCTCTATATTCGTTATACTAATGAACAAATTTGTGATATGGCTAATTTTCAAAATTTAGTTACCAGAGGAGAATCATAATTATATGACAAATAATAAAAAACCTTATGTCAAACCTACAATCATCAAACTACAAAGCGGTTTGATGAATAAATTCGGTGTATCTCCTTATTACGCTCGTAAAGTACGCTCTAATATTGATGGTGTATCTATTGAGGAACTAACCAAACAATTTGGTTCGCCACTATTTGTCTTTTCAGAAAAAACGATTCGCAATACTATTAGAGAAGCTAAGGAAGCTTTTGCTACTCGTTATCCAAATGTTACTTTTAGTTGGTCATATAAAACTAATTATATAGATGCTATTAATGCAATTTATCACCAAGAGGGGAGTATTGCCGAAGTTGTTTCAGAAATGGAATATGATAAAGCCCGTAAGTTGGGAATTTCAGGAGAAAATATCATCTTCAATGGTCCCCATAAATCAATACCAGCCTTAAAAAAGGCAGTTCAGGAGGGGGCGAAAATACATATTGATCATTTTGACGAAATTGATGATTTAGAAACAGTTGCTGCGGAGCTAAATAAGGAAATTCCTGTTGCTATTCGTCTTAATCTTGATTCTGGCATCCAGCCACAATGGAGCAGGTTTGGCTTTAACTTAGAATCTGGACAGGCTTTAGATGCAGTGCGCCGTATAAATATGGGCGGTAAACTCCGATTAAATGGACTCCATTGCCACATTGGTACTTTCATTCTGGAACCAAATGCCTATAAAACTCAAACCGAAAAAATGGTGAAATTTGCTTACGAACTTGAAGATATGCTCGGTATTAGCATAGAATATTTCGATATTGGCGGTGGCTTTCCCTCCAAAAGTAAATTAAAAGGTACTTATTTGCCCCCCGATGTTAGCGTCCCTCCTATTGATAACTATGCAGAAAAAATTAGCCAAGGACTTTTTAACGCCCTTAAACCTGGACACTTTCCGAAACTATATTTAGAAACAGGTAGAGGACTTATTGACGAAGCTGGTTATCTTATAACTACAGTTTTCGCCTCTAAACGTCTCCCTGATGGGCGCAAAAGCTATGTTTTAGATGCAGGAGTTAATCTCTTATTTACTGCAACTTGGTATAAATTCACGATTGAAACTGACCGCGAAATGCAAGGACTTGGCGAACCTGCACTATTAAACGGCCCTCTTTGCATGAATATTGACATTTTAGATGAAGGTAGTATGTTGCCGCCAATGAAGCGCGGAACTCGTTTGATTTTATCTCCCGTTGGTGCCTACAATGTCACTCAATGGATGCAATTTATTGAATACCGCCCTGCGGTTGTGTTAATAAATGAAAATCAAGTCGAAATTATCCGAGAAAAAGAGGATTTAAGTGACATACTGCGGCGAGAACGATTACCTAAGCGTTTGAGGTTAGCATGAAAACGCTGCTAAAACAGCATTTTAAGACATTTTTTAACAGCTATTCGGAAATATTCTTTCTACAAAGTCCAGTAGCTGGGGTGCTATTATTTCTTGTAACTTTGACTAATATCAATGTTGGTATTGCAGGTGTAGTTTCAGTCGTAGCAGCTTACCTATTTGCTCGCCTAATTGGAATGAGGCAGGCTTTTTTGAGTTCAGGTTTTTTTACTTATAACGCCCTTTTAGTAGGTTTATCTATTGGCTACTTGTTTGCTTTAGAACCATTGAGCTTGTTTTTTATAGTCACAGCAGGAATATTCACCTTTATGCTAAGTATCATGACTAATAGCATATTTTCCTACTATTTAAAATTGCCGATTTTAAGCTTACCTTTTGTTATTGTCAGTTCCATCGCTTATCTTGCGTCTTACAATTACAGCAATCTCTACGTTACAGGGCTTTATCCCCACGGAGAAACTATTGGAGAAACTATTTCTCTGCCATTTTGGTTAGATGGTTTTTTTATTTCTTTGGGCGCAATTCTATTTTCGCCAAATAGCCTTGCAGGCTTACTATTTGCTTTAGTAATTTTATTTTTTTCCCGAATACTCTTTTTGCTTGCTATTTTAGGATTTTACTTAGGAGCGACGATTTCAGGGTTAATGGAAGGCGCAATGATTTCTGCTTTTATGCAGATTAATAATTTCAATTTTATACTCATTGCAATGGCATTAGGCGGAGTTTATCTAGTACCAGCGCCGAAAAGCTACTTAATAGCTGCTATTGCTGTAGCCATCGCTACTATGCTTTTAGATGCTATTAATTTATTTTGGGCTAACTATGGCATTCCTGCATTTACTTTACCGTTTAATTTTATTACTCTAACTTTTATTTATGTATTAGCTTTAGTGGGCTTTCCTTTAGTGGCTGAAACAGTACTACGCACGCCAGAAGATACTTTAGACGAATATATTAGCAATGTCAGCCGCTTTCGGGGTAACTTTCGCAAACTGAGCTTGCCATTTTCAGGAAAATGGACTGTTTGGCAAGGTTTTGATGGGGCATGGACTCACCAAGGTAGATGGAAATATGCTTATGATTTTGTTATCACAAAAGCAGGTAAAACTTATAAAAATGATGGCAAATTCTTAGAAGAATATTATGCGTACCAAAAACCAGTTTTTTCACCATGTAGAGGTCAAATTATTAGCATAGTTTCAAACCTACCAGATAATTTACCGGGCATAGTAGATAAAACTAATAATTGGGGCAATCTAATTATTATTGACACAACTCTCGGCTATTTTGTTGAATTATCCCATTTTGCTCAAAATACTATTCGGGTAAAACAAGGACAGTGGATAGAAGTTGGCACGCAATTAGGATTGTGTGGTAATTCTGGATACTCTCCACAGCCGCATATCCATGTGCAAGTACAAGCTACAGCTCAAATAGGAGCCGAAACTTTGCCGTTTAGTTTTCATGGTTATTTAGAAAATAATTTGTTTATTTCCAATGACTTGCCGAAAAATAAGACTACTATTGAGCCGCTACATCCAAATCGTGACTTAGAATTTAAAACCACTTTTATATTAGATCAGCGTTTTACTTATGAGGCTTTTCAAGGCGAGCAGCTTGTGCGAACTGTAACACTCAGCGTCTGCATGGCAGCAGGCGGCGAAACTTATTTCGATTCTGGTAAAGCTAAGCTCTTTTTTGCCAAAGACGCGCACAGTTTTTATTTTTATCGCTTAGAAGGTAATGATCCGTGGCTATCACTATTATTTGCCGCCTTGCCGCGTATGCCATTAGTCTACCACCAAGATATGACATGGGAAGATATGCCACCAGTTTCCGCTGTAGCTTTTGGTTGGCGAAAACACTTCTTAAACCTAGCCAGAGCCTTTTATCACCACATTGGTAAAATTCACTACTCTGCTCATTGGGAAAGTAATAGAATCATCACTGGTACACTACAAAATGGAGGAAAAATTTTGCCTGTAAAGTTAGAATTAGATAACAAATTGGGATTTTCACTAGTTCGCCTTGGTGAACGATGCCTATGCAAAAAAGAGGTATTATAAACTGATGTTACGCACTCCATTTCAGAAACTAGGGCAACCACAAGGGATTGCCCCTACCAACCGCGATTTCATGTAGGGGCAATCGGTTGCCCCTTTTGAATTTACTTCGTAAGGATAGCAAACATGACAAAAATCAATAAAGGACTTATATTTATCATCATCCTATTATTCGTGTTTCTATTGGGAAATTCTGTACTAGCTGAGGCGGAGAATTCTTGGATTCAAGAAGCCTATAAAAAATCCTTTCATTACGAAAGGGCAGAAAATTACAATGCTGCTATCACTTCCCTATTACCCGTAGTTAGAGCATATCCCAAAGGATACGCAGTCAACTTACGCCTTGGTTGGCTTTACTATAAAATAGCCCGTTACGCAAATAGCATTGCCCACTACGAAGCCGCAATCAAAACCACGCCAACTGCTATAGGAGCCAAAGTTGGTAAACTATTACCATTACTTGCCCAAGAACGTTATGCGGAGGTTGAACAAACCGCTTACCAAGTTCTTAATACCGATTATTATAACTATTTCACTAACCTGCGATTAAGCATCGCCCTGCGAAAACAGAACAAAGCCGATTTAGCACTAGAGGTTATCAACAAAATGCTTTATTTGTATCCTACAGATGTTAATTTTCTCGTTGAATTAGCGCAAGTATATGCCCAAACAGGTGAAGAAAAAAAGGCTAAGGCAGTATTTCAGGATGTCTTAATTCTTGCACCAGAAAACTTAATTGCTCAAGAATATTTAGAAAAATAGATTTCTTTGGAAATTGGTTACCATGCGCTAATATAGCGTTACCCGATTTAGTTAAGTACAAACCTGCCAGGTTTTAAAAACCTGGCAGGTTTAATCGCTGTATTTTATACAAACGGGTAGTGCTATATTTTAGCTACGCTTACTTCGTTGCGTTGCGTTTCGTTTGGAGTTCAAGGTTACATAGGGCAACCGATTGCCCCTACAACAAACCGTCAGTTCCTGTAGGGGCAATCCCTTGTGGTTGCCCGTCTGGCAAAATCTAAAAAAAATCATGGTTCACGATTTAACTAACTGGTTCAATATAATCACAATCTTTTTGCGGGCAGAGTTTTTCTGTGCCGCGTTTTTTAGTCGTTTTTAGCATGATAATTGGCCAATTACATTTGGGACAGGTTTCTGCTATCGGTTCTTTCGGGATAGCATATTTGCAAGCTGGATATGTGGAACATGAATAGAAAAATGTGCCATAACGGGATTTTTTCTTGGTAAGTGTTCCTTTGCTGCAACTTGGGCAAGTGATTCCTGTATCAACTGCTTTTTCTAATGGTTCTTTGAATTTGCATTTTGGATAGTTGCTACAGCCTATAAATTTGCTATAGCGTCCAGTTTTGATATGCAAATCGGAATTGCATTCAGGGCATTTACGTCCTTGAACTATTTCTGCTGGTGCAGTTGTTTTTGCAGTTTCATTAGTTTCACCGTCTATATTACGAGTATAATCACATTTTGGATAAGCTGAACAACCGATGAAATATCCCCGTTTTCCTAGGCGTTTAGTTAAGGGTTCGCCACATTTTGGACATTTCTCGTCTAGGCTTTCTTGGGTTAATTCTTGACGTTTGATTGTTTGTGCTTTTTCTTCAATTAATTTGTGAAATTTTCCCCAAAATCTCTCCATTAACGGAATCCAGTCTTGTTCTCCACGAGATACGGCATCTAATTGATCTTCTAGTTTGGCTGTAAATTCATAGTCAACATATTGCTTAAAATGTTCGGTTAGGAATTTGTTGACAACGCGCCCAATATCTGTCGGGATAAAGCGTTTTTTCTCTAATACTACATATTCGCGTTGTTGGAGTGTAGAAATAATACTGGCGTAGGTGGATGGTCGTCCGATGCCGTATTCTTCTAGGGTTTTCACTAAACTGGCTTCGCTGAAACGTGGGGGTGGTTCAGTAAAATGTTGATCCGCTTTAATGTCTATGAGCTTAACGAAGTCACCAATTTTTAAGGGTGGTAACATTTTTTCGTCGTCATTTCCAGCTTTTTTGTCGTCTACGTCTTCTTGATAAACTGCCATGAAGCCGAGATTTTCAATTGTTGAACCAGTAGCACGGAAATTATTTCCCTCTCCACAGGCTAAGTCAACACCAACTGTGTTCATTGTGGCAGGAATCATTTGACAGGCGATGGTGCGATTCCAAATTAGTTTATAAAGCTTAAGTTGTTCTGGTTTTAAGGATTTTATGATTTCAGTAGGTATGCGTTTCGCTGAAGTTGGGCGTATGGCTTCATGGGCTTCTTGAGCATTTTTGGATTTAGTTTTAAACCTACGCGCTTGTTTAGGTAATTGATTTTTTCCATAACGCTGTTCTATAACTTCGCGGATTTCTGCAATCGCTTCTTTAGCTAAGTTGACAGAATCGGTTCGCATGTAGGTAATTAGTCCAACTGTGCCAGTGCCAATATCAATACCCTCATAAAGTTGTTGGGCAATTTGCATGGTGCGTTTGGTGGTAAATCCTAGTTTGCGCGCAGCTTCTTGTTGTAAAGTTGAAGTGGTAAAAGGGGCTGATGGCTGACGTTTGCGTTGCTTTTTGTCAACTTTGGTAACTTGTAATTTACCTTGAGCTTGTTCTAATAGTGTGGTTTTTACTTGAGTCGCTTGTTCGGCTTGCTTAATTGTAAATTGTGTAACTTTTTTGGTTTGAAAAAGGTTGAGTTTGGCATTAAAAGCTTGCTGCTCTTTTTGACAATTTGCTTCTATAGTCCAATATTCACGCGGTTTGAATTTTTCAATTTCGAGTTCGCGTTCAACTATTAAACGCAATGCGGGGCTTTGTACCCGTCCAGCGGATAAGCCATAACGGATTTTTTTCCATAGCAGTGGAGATAGATTAAAGCCAACTAAATAGTCAAGTGCGCGTCGTGCCTGTTGGGCATTGACTAAATCCATAGATAATTCACGGGGGTTATCAATGGCTGCTTGGACAGCTTGTTGGGTAATTTCATGGAAAACTATTCTATGTACTGCTTTGTTTTTCAAGAGTTTTTTATCTTTTAGGATCTCCAAAATATGCCAAGAAATTGCTTCTCCTTCTCTATCTGGATCGGTGGCAAGATATAAGGTGTCGGCACTTTTCATGGCTGTAGTGATTGCGCTGAGATATTTTGCATTTTTAGCAATGAGTTGATAGCGCATGGCGAAATTGTTCTGGGGATCTACTGCTCCATCTTTGGGCAATAAGTCCCGAATATGACCATAAGAGGCTAAGACTTCAAAGCCTTTGCCTAAGTATTTTTTAATGGTTTTGGCTTTAGCTGGAGATTCAACGATGACTAATTTACTCACTGTTTTGGATTTCCTGATTTAAAAGTTATATTGAGTATGACCTTAATTTGATGTTATCCCCCCCTCAGTTCCCAATGCCATTAAGTTAAGCCTTAAAATCAGACCTCCGAGGTTTTCAAAACCTCGGAGGTCTTTGAAAT
>JALWSU010000023.1 GCA_026993485.1 Thiotrichaceae bacterium
CCAAACCCCTAAAAATCATAGAAACCTTGAAAAGTTATACCAAACGGCATCAAAAAAATGATACTGGGATTAAGGCTAAGACAATTGCAAGTGTTTCAGAAAAAAATTCAGATAAAATTGCGAAACATGAAAAAATTTGGGCATTCTCAGGAGTTGACGCTCAAGGTGAGAAAATAGAGTTCTACCTCCGTGAGACACAATTAAAACGAACACCACGAGGTATAGCTATAGGTGGTTCAGCGAAGCTCTGTGAATTAACTCTTAAAGATAATTGCCTCACTCTTCGTCATGCGATGTTCAGTTATAGGGATAATAATCTTTATGTTGAAGATTTAAATTCCTACAATGGAACTGAGGTGGATGGTGTATTGCTCAAACCATTTCAGCCAACGAGATTATCTGAAGAGAATACTTTGACATTAGGTGAAATAAAATTTCGGTTTGTACAAAAACAATAAAATCGCCTCTTTTCTGGTAAAAAATGAAAACGATTGATTCAACCTGTCAGGTTTTCAACACCTGACAGATTTTAGCACCATGAAATATTATGAATTTAGTGACTATTTAGGCATAATCCTTCAACCAGTTTTCTCTTTCAATAAGATTTTTTTCTAAAAAATCTAGGTTATTCATATCTTTGTCGTTAGAGATTAAAACCAGATCATAACTTCTAGCTGTGGCAGCAATGAGCAAGTCCATGTCTGCTATCATTTTTCCTTTTCTACTTAACTCGGTTTTCATTTCTATGAAAGCTTCCCAGATCATGTCATCTATTTTGATTTCGGGGATAACTTCTATAAATTTTTCAATTCTTAAAAGGTTCTTTGCTTCATTTTGGGATTTTTTGGCTCCAAATTTGAGCTCAACTACCGTTGCTTGACTTACATAGAAATCAGCCGTGTCTTGCATTTCCTCAAAGGCTTCAAAAACATATTTTTCTCTTATTTTTCTTTTGTCTTCTGTTTTTCTTGAAGCATTTAAATAATCAATACAAATATTTGTATCAAGTAGATATTTTTTGTTCCTTTTGGTCATTATTATTTATTCAAGGGTAAGATAGTGTTTTTGAATGTGAGCTTTTTTGATTTCGTTAATGTCTAAGTCTTCACTGTCGTCTTCAGCTTTTTCTTGGAGGGTTAAGAGTACAGCCTTTCTTTTGTCCCTTGAAATTTTAGGTAATTGTATATTGCTTGGTTTTTTTTCTAGGGTATTTGAGCGTTGAAAAATTTGGTTTAATACTTCAGGGTGTTGCTGAAAAAAGGTATTGAAAAAGGCATTAAAAGCTTGTTGGACTTGAGATTGGTTGGTTTGGTTCAGATCGCAATTATTGGGTGGTTCTAAACGGTAATCAATATGCAATTTTTTTGTGGATTCGATGGTATTGTTTTTGCTTTCCATGTTTTTTCCTTTTTAACGTTTATACTGCACATGGTCAGAATTTTTTTGACACAGCCCCTCTCAAGAGTCATTCAATCAACAACGGGTCTTTATTGGCTCTATTTTAGGTCTATAAATTGTTACTTTAAAATATTCAGCGACGGTATTATTTTCAAATTCAATTTGAGGATAAGCTTGAAGTGATTTTAGAATTCCACTGCCAATGCCTCTATAGGGTAAGACATCACTTACATAAGAAGTTAAAACAATATTTCTTGAACGGCGTTGAATACCTCGTTTAATTTCCTCAACTGAAAGGTTGTTTGGCAATTTGCCTGGGCTTTTGATTTCGATTCTATCCTCAAAAATAAACAATTTAATTGAATCATGAATAAAATAATCTCGATGTACCAAAGCATTAATTAAAAGTTCTTCAAAAACAATTTTAGGAATTTCAGGAATTCCAAGACTGTTAAAACTTTGTTTACCCTGAACTTTCCTCAGAGTGCTTAAGACAAAATTAACCGATATTTTATATTGTTGTAATAAATTACCCGTAATATTTTCACTACTTCTATAATCATCAGTAATAAATTCTTTGCCCCAAAACCAAATCGCAGAAATATGCAAATCAGGCAATAATACCTCTGTATTTTCACCAAAAAGTAAAGCACCAGCTAGGGTTAATTTATCATCCTTAAGGAGTCGCAGATTTGTCATTAAACGTGAAATATCATCTGTTTCTACATTTTCATTATATCTTTTTTGGTAAAAAGCGCGAAACAGAGGTAAATCAACATCAGAAATGGAGGTATCTGCAATAGTTTGCCTCTCTGCATACAATTTTCCAGCAGATTGATATAAACGTTTTAATTCTTCAGGTGATACGCGCCTTTTATTTGCAGCAGACTTGATCCAATATACCATATTCTTATCACAATAGGGTTTATCAATTCCAGCAGGAATGGTGACAACCAGAATAAATTTGCCATCAATATTTACTGTCTCAGTAAATACTGTTATAGAAGGTTTGATATTATTTGTTGCCCAATTGAATAGATAATTATTGGCTTTTTCTAATGCCTCGAATCCAAGTCCAATAACAGTACCTTTTTTATCTTCAACACCAATTAGGATTTTTCCACCTTCAAAATTAGACATTGCGACTAATTCTGCAACAATGTCATCTGCTTGTTTGGCTTGCAGTTCTCTTTTGAACTGTACCCTACTCGTTTCACCTGCATTAATTAATTCACGTATCTCAACAGCATTCATTTTTTTCTAGCTTTATAGAGTTGTTGCAAAAGAATTTTTGCCAAGTGTTTGAAGCTTGATTACAAAGGATTTCAAGGATTGTTTTTAATCTAGTTAATCCTTGAAATCCTTTTAAATCAAGGTTCAGATGTTTAAATATGCAAAAAGCTTTGGATTTTTATTGATTGGCCAAAAACCTCCGAGGTTTTCAAAACCTCGGAGGTTTAGAGTTATTCAAATTTCTAAAAATAATTGCCCATCAGCTTCAACGTAAACTGTAAAACGTCCAGTACAACCTTCATCAGGTGCAATGGCTTCTCCAGTTTCCAAATTTATACGCCAATTATGTAAAGGACAAGTCACTGTGTGTCCAGATACTATACCTTGCGATAATGGGCCGTTTTTATGAGGACAACTATCTGAGATGGCAAAAACTGAATCATCGGCAGTTCTAAATACTGCAATCTCTCCCTGTTTACTTTGAACCACACGCGCACCTAATTTAGGTATATCATTGATAGTTCCAATATTAATACGATTGACCATTAAACAAGCTCCTGTTGTTGCGTACTGATGTCTTTTAATACTTTGAACTCATGTTGAGCTACACCTTTTGTCGCACGTTCTTCCCAAGGGTCTTGTTGTGCATATTTTTGTGATTCTAAAAATCTCTGATAGAGAGCTTTACGGTTGTCGGCATTTTCAACGATCTTATTTTTAATCTCGGCTAATCCCACTCGTTCTATCCAAGGCGCAGTACGTTCTAAATAATGGGCTTCTTCACGATACATTTGTATAAATGCACTACAATATTCTAAAACTTCGTCTTCGCTTTCTACTTTGCAAAGTAAGTCGGTGACGCGGACTTTGATGCCGCCATTACCACCAATATATAATTCCCAGCCAGAATCTACCGCAACAACGCCAAAATCTTTAATAGTTGCTTCAGCACAATTTCGAGGACAACCTGAAACGGCCATTTTGAATTTATGCGGAGTCCATGAACCCCAAGTTAATTTTTCCAGTTTAATGCCCATGCCTGTAGAATCTTGGGTGCCAAAACGACACCAATCTGTGCCAACACAAGTTTTAACAGTTCGTAAGGCTTTTCCATAAGCATGTCCAGAGACTAAACCGACTTTATTAAGTTCTTCCCAAATACCTGGCAAGTCTTGTTTTTTTACACCTAAAAAGTCAATTCGTTGCCCTCCAGTAAATTTAACAGTAGGTACGTTAAACTTTTCCGCAACCTCAGCCATTTTCCGTAATTCTTGCGGATTGGTAATCCCACCCCAAACACGCGGAACTACAGAATAAGTTCCATCCTTTTGAATATTGGCATGAATGCGTTCATTAATAAAGCGAGATTGCGATTCATCTTTATATTCAGCAGGCCATGCACATAGTAGGTAATAATTCAATGCTGGGCGACAAACATGACAACCATCTGGAGTTGTCCAGTTCATAAAGTCCATAACCTCTCTGGTAGAGGTTAAATGCTGTTCCTTAATCACACGCTTTACATCCGCATGGGGATATTCAGTACAAGCACACAAGGGTTTAGTTTTAGGTGTTGCCGAATAATCGCTGCCCAAGGTAAAGGCAAGTAATTGTTCAACTAAGGCAGTACAAGAACCACAAGAACTAGAGGCTTTAGTTTGGCTGCGAACATCATCTAAAGTAAAGAGTTTCTTTTCAATAATGGCATTAACTATATCGCCTTTACAAACACCATTACAACCGCAGATTTCGGTATTATCGCTCATAGCGGCTACAGCATTAGTATCATCGCTGTGTCCACTATTGCCTAAATGCGCTTGTCCAAAAAGTAAACGCTCGCGTTGGGCACTAATATCGACACCATCACGCATTAATTGAAAATACCAAGCTCCATCTAAGGTATCACCATATAAAACTGTTCCTTTTATCTGGTTATTTTCAACTACGATTTTTTTGTAAATGCCTTGGCTGGGGTCTTGAAAAATCAGTTCTTCACTATCTTTGCCGCCATGAAAATTACCTGCGGAGAAGACATCAATACCAGTCACTTTCAATTTAGTCGAAGTTATAGAGCCTTCATAACGGGCATAACCTAAATTGGCTAAATGATTTGCACACACCTTAGCTTGTTCAAATAAGGGAGCGACTAAACCATACAGTTTGTTACGGTGTTGTACACATTCACCAACGGCATAAATACGCGGATCATAAGTTTGTAAGGTGTCATTAACTACAATACCTCGTTCAGAATAGAGTCCGCATTTTTTCGCCAATTCAATATTTGGGCGAATACCCACTGCCATAACCACTAAATCCGCTGGAATCTCTTCCCCATTTTTAAAACGTACACCGCTGACTTTTGTATCTCCTAAAATTTCAGCAGTTTCGGCTTCCATTAAGAAGTTTAAACCAGTTTGTTCTAATGAATTTTTCAATAAAGCCGCAGCAGCCTTATCTAATTGTTGTTCCATCAAACTATCTAATAAATGTACAACCGTGACTTCCATGCCTTGTTTCAATAAGCCATTGGCTGCTTCTAAGCCTAATAAGCCGCCACCAATAACTACAGCATGTTTACTGGTTTTAGCTGCGTCAAGCATGATTTCCACATCTTTAATATCACGAAAACCAATTACGCCTGGCAAGGTATGTCCGGGTACAGGAATTATAAAAGGCGAAGAACCCGTTGCTAGCAATAAACGATCATATTTGAGAGAAATACCTTTATCACTATAGACCGTTCGCTTGGCTCTATCTATGCGTTCAATAGTATGTCCTGTATATAAAGTAATATTATTTTCTTGATACCATTGTTCTTCATTAAGAATAATGTCATCAAATTTTTTCTCACCTGCTAAAACTGGAGATAATAAAATACGGTTATAATTACCATAAGGTTCAGCACCAAAAACAGTAATGTCGTATTGTTCTGGATTTAGCTTCAGCAATTCTTCAATAGTACGAATGCCTGCCATGCCATTACCAATACAGATTAGTTTTTCTTTCATGAAATTTTCTCAATGATGGAGCTAAAATTTGCAAAAATAAAAGTTTTTCCTTTAATTAATCTAAACCTAAGCAAATAATATACCATAATTATATTATTAAATTCAAATTTCTAATTTTATGAATGTTTTTGCTGTGCATCTATAAATAAGAGAGTTAATTGTAGTAAAAAAGACAAGAATTAGAAGTATCACTTGTCATAAAGTTGACAAACAAATACTTCATTGTAGGCAGGAAGGATATGTAGAAAGTTATTTGAATTTTTATTGATTTTTATGAATTTTTATTCATTTTCATTCTAAAATCAAATATAACAAAATCAGATTTACAATCAAAGAAATAATTGCAGTTCGTCGCCAAAAAGCTACTGGATTTTGTTCACGCAAAGGAAAAGGACTCGGATGAGAAAGATCATACAAAAATTCAGACAATGACTCATAACGCCGAGTAGGATTAGGATGAACTGCTTTTTTTAGCGCCGCATCAACCCAAACTGGTAAAGTCGGATTAAAATGACAAGCTGATATATAAGTCATCCGCCGAGGATTTTTTTCTAGTTTCGTTTCAGGATAAGGATAATGACCAGTTAAAATTTCATAAGCAATAACGCCGAGAGAAAATAGATCGGAACGGACACTACCAGTGTAACCTAATAAATATTCTGGTGCTGTATAGTTTTTCGTCCCTAACATATTGATTCGCTTAAGAGGTGTAGTGATTTCTTGAAGCCCTGCAATTTTTGTCGAACCAAAATCAATAATTTTAATCGTCCCATGCTTATCAATCATAATATTTTCAGGTTTTAAATCCTGATGAATCATTTCCATACGGTGAAATGCCCGCAATCCAGAAGCTATTTGTTCAATGATTGCTCTCATCTCACTTAGGGGGGGGTGAGGATTATCGCTCATCCATTGACGTAAAGTTTGCCCCTGTACATATTCAGATACATAATATAAACATTGACGATGGCGCGTTTGTTCATAGACTTTCATCACATGGGGATGATTCAAACGCTTACCTATCCATTCTTCATGGAGAAATAAATCAATATAAGCGGGATCATCTTCAAAATTCAGCGACGGTGTTTTTAGAGCAACTTTTTTCTGGGTTTCTTCATCTAAAACTAGGTACAATTGAGAACGGCTACTTGCGTGCAATTCACGCAAAATATAATAACCATCTAAGTGCATACCTGGAGACAAAGGCGGTGGAAACGGTAATTCGGTTAATTTTTTAAAGAAAGCATTAATATCAGGGTTTGGTATAGTTTCAACTCGTACTATTTGTACGGATAAATTATCTGGGCTATTATTTTTATAAGCTAGACTGGTAAGTTGTTTACAAGCTTTCTCTAAATCGTCGCTATTGTTATGTACACTACTAATAATATCTTCATCATTGATATATTCATGCACACCATCCGTAGAAAAAATAAAATAGTCACCTTCCTCGATATCCGTCTCACGATAATCTATTTCAATATTAAGCTCAATACCCATTGCTCGTGCTAAATAGGTTTTCTCCTCAGAGACTTGAAGATGATGATCTTGAGTCAAGCATTCAAGTTTATCACCACGTAGACGATAAATGCGGGTATCACCAAGATGAAATATATAAGCTGTTGTTGATTTTAGAATTAAGACACTTAAGGTTGTTACTAAGCCTTTATTAGTACCATAAAGATGGTAGCCTTGCCCATATAACCAGCGATTTAGGGCAGTTAATACTTTTTGCCCTGCCGTTTTAACGGTCCAAGATTCTGGCGTACTAAAATAGTCATTTAGAAAACCTTTGACGCTGTAATCACTGGCTTTATCACCAGCCTCACTGCTACTCACACCATCAGCGATCACAGCGACTATACCCTTAGTGGTGAGCAGTGGTTCAGAAGGCGCCAATACACCAAAAGCATCTTGGTTTTTTTGTTTGCGGCCGGTTTCAGAATATTGGCCTACAGTGATTGAAAGTGCGTTTGACATAGTTCAGGAGAAAGGTTCCGGATGTGGGAAGAAACAAAATGTGACCTGCTCCCCCCCCTCAGTGGGGAACTGAGGGAGGAACAGTCGATTAAACCAAACTAACCAATATTAATCACCAACATCAATCATGTGTACTGTACCATCTTCAGCAATTTCAGCAATTTGTCCCTTTGGATCTTCCATGAAGATAGCTACGATAACCATTACAATCAATGCTGAAGCACCAATCACGAGGAAGAAATGACTAGCATCCATAAAGGAGAAGGCTGTCAAGAAAAATACCGCGCCAACATTACCATAAGCACCAGTCATACCAGCAATTTGTCCAGTCATACGCCGTTTGATCAAAGGCACAACCGAAAATACCGCACCTTCACCCGCCATAACGAAAAGTGAACAAGACATAGTAACAGCTACTGCGATAATAACGGCAAATGTATAACCAAATTTGTCTACCCAGCTTGAATCTATAAGATGCATCAAGAAATAGCCGACTGCTAAACCACCGAGCAAAATAATCAAGGCATTTCTACGCCCAAAATTATCACTGAAAAAACCACCCGCTGGACGAGCAATTAAATTCACAAAA
Source organism: Thiotrichaceae bacterium (assembly GCA_026993485.1). Classification (GTDB taxonomy): domain Bacteria; phylum Pseudomonadota; class Gammaproteobacteria; order Beggiatoales; family Beggiatoaceae; genus JAUXCJ01. Next base: position 8,209 of record JALWSU010000023.1, read on the forward strand.
GCAAAACTAGATGCGACTAAACCTGCCATCACTGGTGACATACCAAAAGTTTTTAAGAAAAACAATGGCAACATAGAGACAACAGCTAATTCTGAGCCAAAAGTACAGAAATAAGCCCAATTCAAAAGAGCGACTTGTTTAAAATGATAGCGATGGATTTCAGGTACTGGTTCTTTAAAAATACCTTTATTAATTTGGTAAACATGATAAGTTTGGAAGAAATAAACGGCAACTAATATACCATAAATAACATTAGTAGCAGTTTCATTAATCATTCCCAAATTTTCAGGTGAAAGTTTCCAAGTCAAGATGGCTAAGGCTAAATACAAAGGAATATTCATCAATAAATAAAGTACAAAGTCACCAGGACTTGTCACTTCCATTGCGCCAGTTTTATTCGGTTTAAAGTAAGTAGAACCTTTAGGAGTATCTCTTACCGCAATATAGTAGATAACAGAATAAACCATAGCAACTATACCACTAACACCCAAGGCATAACGCCAGCCATTAGCTGGATCAACATATTCACCTAATATGACAGCAATAGTTGGCAATGTCAAAGCGGCACCAGCAGAACCAAAGTTACCCCAACCACCATAGATACCTTCAGCTAAGCCCACTTGTTTATGTGGAAACCACTCACCAATCATCCTAATACCAATCACAAAACCTGAACCTACAAATGCTAACAAAAAGCGCATCATTGCCATTTGTTCAAATGTATTCGTCATTGCAAACCCAATACACAAAACGCCAGAAATCGACAGCAATAATGAATACATAATCCGTGGACCAAATTTGTCCACTAGCATACCAACAGCAATTCGTGAGGGGATAGTCAGTGCAACATTCAAAATCATCAAGACTTTGACTTGTTGAGGGGTTAAATTTAGTGCCTCTTTAATGAAAGACATTAAAGGTGCAGCATTAAACCAAATATAAAAACTGATGAAAAAGGCAAACCATGTAAAATGGAGAGTACGGATTCTCTCTGATTTTAAGTCAAATAAATTAATGCGTTCTTCTGACATCAATTAACTCCTGATAAGATCAAATTTATATTTTTTCCATCAATATAGGTTAGTTAGGAATTGCTTATATATCACACAATACCGATACGCATATTATCAGTGTTTGTTTTTTTAAGCAAGATGTTGTGGAAGAATAATTTTGTATAAGTCGCAAGTGTTTATAATTAACTTAAAAAAAATATGTTAATAATTAATTTTCTAAATTCAAATTTCTAATACTTGAA
>JALWSU010000024.1 GCA_026993485.1 Thiotrichaceae bacterium
AAGCAGATTGGTCGCTTGATATTAAACAACGTTATTTTACTTTAGGCGATTATGCGGGTGGAGAAGCTCGTTGGTGTCCCGGATGTGGAGATCATGGCGTATTAACTGTAATACAACGAATTTGCCGCGATAAACAAATACCGCCAGAAAAAACCGTTGCGGTATCAGGCATTGGTTGCTCTAGCCGACTGCCACATTATATGGGAACTTATGGTTTTCATGGGCTACATGGGCGAGCGTTTCCAGTAGCTTGCGGCATTAAATCGCGTCGCCCTGAACTCGACATTTGGGTAGCTACAGGTGATGGCGACTGTTTCTCCATTGGAGCAGCCCATTGGATACACGCCGTGCGCTACAATATGAACATGACTGTATTAGCTTTTGATAACAATGTTTACGCACTAACCAAAAAACAAACTTCACCAACCAGCGACAAGGGATTTAAAACCAATACCCACCCGGGCGGCACAATTTTAGCAGCGCATAATCCACTGACAACAACGCTAGGCATTAGTAACGTCTCATTTGTTGCCCAAACAATAGATTGGAACCCAGCCCATCTTTATGAAACCATCAAAGCAGCCCACGATCATAAAGGCTTTAGTTTTGTACGCATACTGCAACGCTGCCCAGTTTATTCTAAGGATGTATTCACTGAACTACAAGAAGATCCCTCAAAGATAATGCTATTGACTCATGAAAAAGGCATAAGATTAGATAAAAATGTCGCTCGCCTATTTCCGACTCAACAAGAACATGATCCCTCAAATATGTCCAAAGCCTACGATATAAGCTCACAACATAGTCCCGTACCGATTGGCTTGCTTTATCACAATCCTGACGTACCATGTTACGAAGACTTTTCCAGTCAAGGCAAAGAGATGGGCATGGAGGAAAAATTGGGCGCACTTAATACTGCACTTGATGAATTTGCTATTTAAGTTTTTAATAAACCTGACAGGTTTTGAAAACCTGTCAGGTTTTAAAGATGGTTTCTCGTTCCCACGCTGGAGCGTCAATACCATTAAGTTAAGCCCTAAAATCAGACCTCCGAGGTTTTGAAAACCTCGGAGGTCTTTGAAATTCCAACGGAAAAAAAACTGACAGGTTTTTAAAACCTGTCAGGTTTGGCTTAACTTAATGGCATTGACACTGGAGCGTGGGAACGAGAGTAAAACGGAGCTATCTATGCGTTATATCATCATTGTAGAAGAAGCTGAAAACAGCTTTGGTGCGTATGTGCCTGATTTGCCAGGTTGCGTTGCTGTTGCTGAAACAAAAACAGAAGTTTTAAAACTAATCCAAGAAGCTATTGAATTTCATTTAGAAGGATTACGCGAAGCAGGCAATCCTATACCTAAACCATTATCCAGTAGTGAATATGTCGAAGTATATGCTTAATTTTCTCGTTCCCACGCCGGAGCGTCACTGCCATTAAGTTAAGCTTTTTTATGCATGGAGTCCAAAGCTTTAACTTTAGCTACGCTTACTTAGTTTGGCAGGTCGCCCAAACGAAGTAAGCGAAACTAAGCTAAAGCTTTGGACTCCAACTCTGACTGCTTTGTTTTTATTTCCGGACAACTCTATTAAATAAGGCTCAAGTTTTAGTGCGATTAATGGCGGCTGATACTTTGCTACTTGCCCGTATTACGCAATCAGCGGCAGCTCTTGAGATAAAACCATGGGCAGATTTGTATGCACAAGTGAAAACTATATCGTTAATTGATTCAATTTTAAAGTATTTAATCACTCAAATAACCATAATTTTTTTGATAAATAATTAATTTGTTTTGACATCTCATAAAATCATTTATAATATAAAAATATCACTTTGATATGGAGAAAAATAGTGGATAAAAACTATGTGATTTCAATGTTAAGAGAGGCAGTGCGTACTCATAAACAATGGACTGAGAATGCTCTAAGTTTAATTAAGGGTATTCCTCTTGATAAGAAGTTAGTGCCTATTAACTCAACCGATTGCGAATTTGGTAAATGGTACTACGGCGAAGGGCAAAATATTAGGACTATGCCTGGTTTTAAAAAAATAGAAGATTTGCATGATGAATTACATGATACATATAGGGAAATATTTGTAATCCTATTTGGGGAAATCGAAGAAACAGCTTCATTTTTTAGTAGATTATTCGGACAATCTCATAAAATGACTAACGAGAATCGTCAAGTTGCTATGAATAAATATAAGAAATTGCACGATCAATCTGAACAGATAACAAAACAACTAATACAAATCGAAAAACTGATTACAGCTATGGCTGACGAACAATTAGAAAGCTACTTGAGTTAAAGTTAAGTAGTGAAGCAGAAATTATTGGTTATTTCCCAGAAAGGGCAACCGTAGGGAAATGGGGGATTTTTCTCGTTCCCACGCTCTAGCGCACTTCTTTATACATAAGTTTTTAAGTAATTGATTTAATTGCGTTTAATCCTGAAACGCCTCAAAGGGCAACCACAAGGGATTGCCCCTACAAACGAAGTAACGAAGTAAACAATGATGTAGGGGCAATCCCTTGTGGTTGCCCTTGTGTAGGGGCAATCCCTTGTGGTTGCCCTGCGCTCCAGCGTGGGAACGAGAGTAAACATTGAAGCTATTAAAACGGCAATGAGCTTCTTGTGGTGTAGGAGCTGACGATCGGAAGTCCAACATGTCAGAATAATAAATTACGATTTCCAAATCCTACTTTCGCTTCTAACCAGCAATAATCCTGTAACTCCTTAAAATCATTTAAAATAAAGGTTCAGACAACAATTTTAATATAACATTAATTTTTTGATTTGTGGGATTTGTTGTTGACGGGTGGGGGGATGGGTTATAATTTGTTTTAAGATTTTACGAAATTTTTATGGATTTTGAGAAATTCATTTTTTATTTAATCACGCCTAATTTTTCGGATAATATGTAGAAATATTAGGACAAATTTGCTTTAAGCTTTTTGGATAAAAATCAATGCCTTTTAGTTTGGATAAAACTCAAAAAGCTGTTATAAATAAAATATCTGTTGATGTGAATTCTGTTTTGGATATAGGCTCTGGGGAGGCAATCTTCTCAATACTATTAAAGAGCAATTTCCAAACGCTACTCTTTCAGCCTGCGATTATACTGATAGTTTTATTAAAACGGCAAACTGTAATTTCAAAGTTGTCGATCTAAATGAGGGTCATCTCCCATTTCCAGATAATGTGTTTGATTTAGTTACAATAACTGAAGTGGTCGAGCACTTAGAGAATTATCATGTAATTATTAGGGAAATATATCGCGTATTAAAGAAAAACGGTCAAATTATTATTACAACACCTAATATTCTAAATATGAAATCTAGAATTAACTTTCTAAAAAGTGGATTCTGGAATTTATTTGGGCCTCTTCCGTTAAAAACCAAGTCTTTGGAAAGCACTGGAGGGCACATTACACCAGTTCATTATTTTCATTTGGCTTATGCTTTATCACACTCGAATTTCAAAAATATAGAACTTAGCTCTGATAAAACCCAAAAATCATCTCTAATTCTATATATCTTACTCTATCCTTTGATTCTGTTATCAAAGATTCAGTTTATGAGAAAAGAAATACATAAGTACCAAACCGTTAATAAAGACAATATTGAAGTCACTAAAGCAATTAACTCATTTACCGCTTTAACAAGTAGGTCTATTGTAGTGACAGCCCGTAAGTTGGATTAACGCTATAAACTCCAACATTTAAAAATAACTAAAATTTTTAAATGTTGGATTTCGCTTTAACTCAAACCCACGCACAAACAAACTAACCACAAGGTAAAAGTATATAAAATACAGCTATTAAACCTAACAGGTTTGTACTTAGTAAGGAGATAAAACTATGTTATGGCAAGATATTAGGGAAAAATATCCATCAAAATGGCTGGTGATAGAAGCAAAAAAATTCCACCAAGCAGATGATAAGTTTGTAGTAGATGATTTGGAAGTGCTTGAGATTTTTGACAAGTCTTTTGATGCTTACGATGAATACCGAACATTGCATAGAAAAAACCCTAACAAGGAGTTTTTATTTGCGAATACTGAAATGCCCATCTTGGAAATTCCGACAACCACATGGATGGGAGTCAGAACTTGATAAATTTTGAACTACGAAAGAAATTACCTTTTATAAGTATAACCATTGTGCATAATAGCATTGAGTTCATAATTGATAATGTATTAATTGATACTGGCTCAGCCGCAACCATATTTGCATCAGATTACATTCGTAAATTTGGAATCGAATCGGAACCAGAGGATAAGGTTAGAAAAATTCTTGGTGTGGGAGGAAATGAGTATGTTATTGAAAAGAGAATTGATGCCTTAATTATTGATGGTGTTTCAATTGAAGACAGCATCATACAAGTTGGTGAGATGAATTATGGTTTTGGGATTAACGGAATCCTTGGTGGTGATTTATTAATGAGGACAAAAATGCTCATAGACTACGAAAAATGTGCGATATTGATTAAGCACGTATCCTAGCAAAAAGCCAAGATATTATTACTGACAATTTGCGTGATTTTAAAAGATTAGAACAGTTTTCTGTTGAGGCGATAACACCTGCTAAGTTCCTAAAGATATTAGAGGAGTTAAAAAACAATGGGTAATACACTAACAGTTAGGCTACCAAAGTCACTTCATGAAGGAATCAAACAATTATCAAAGACTGAAGGAATCTCAATTAATCAATTCTTAGTTACAGCAGCATCAGAAAAAATGTCAGCTCTATTAACTCAAAACTACCTAGAACAAGAGGCAATCAAAGGAAAAAGAGAAGATTTTGATAGAGTTTTAAAAGCTGTGCCGAATGTTGAACCTGATGAATTTGATAAAATTTAGCTGAAACTATTAATATTGATTTAACTGATGTTACGCACCCAGCTTCAATCCGCCTCGTGGCTTGAGCAGCGAGGCTAAAAGTAAACTCATTCAAGGTAACCTTGAACGCCAAACGAAACGGAGTAAGCGTAGCTAAAATCTCTCTTGAGTATAGAATTTTTACCTTAACTTATTGAGAAGTTACACTGTGATTTTTACATATTCAATTTGAATTTCAGGCTGTTACGACGAAAATTAGCTAAATAACCTAAACCGATTCCTAATAATATTGAAGCTATGGGAATAATCGCCCAAGATTTTAGAAATGAATATAGTATGATTGAAATTAATAAAAATATTAGCCATGCTGTTATTGTTATCATTTTATTTATTGCTATCTAAGTTGAGTGAGTTGGGATAATAGAGGTGTTAGGTTTCCATTGTCTGAACCTTGATTACAAAGGATTATAAGGATTATAAGGATTATAAGGATTGTTTAATCAATCGCTTCTAACCAGCAATAATCCTGTAACTCCTTAAAATCATTTAAAATCAAGGTTCAGACAACAATTTTAATATAACATTAATTTTTTGATTTGTGGGATTTGTTGTTGACGGGTGGGGGGATGGGTTATAATTTGTTTTTATTAAGTTAGCTTAGGCGTTAGGAGGAATAAAAGGTGAAATTAATAGTAACAGCAGTGTTCCTTGCTGCAATTGTTTCGTGTATTCATACAGATGATAAAAGTGATTCTCCTGTACTTAATTTTAGTTCAGAGTCTTGTAGTACTCCAAGCTATGAGGATGGACGTGGAATCGTAGCGCAGAGATGGATTAATAATGATACCTTGGTCATTGATGCAATAGTGTCTACCAATTGCGGAGAAAAACTAGAAAACGGTAGTTACAAAATATCAGGAAATGAATTGAATCTTTACTATGATGTTAAGATGATTGCGTGCGGTATAGTTGCAAATTGTATATGTAAAAATTTTGTTAAATTTAGTTTATCTGGGATAAAGAAAATGGAATACAAAATCACTTTGAATCTCAGAAAGATAGTATGTTAATTGAGGCGTGTAAGGGTTGGAGCCCGTAAGTTGGATTAACACTAGAAACTCCAACATTTCAAAATAACTAAAAATTTTAACTGTTGGATTTCGCTATAATCCACGCACACTAAACCCAATTTGCTCGTAGTCTATTACGCCATTTTCACTCTCTGCGACCCATACTTCGGCTTCGCTCTCCCAAATCACATTTATGTGATAGGTTTTTTGGTACATTGCTGTGACTCCTTGTTTGCTATCATAAAGACGAAACTCTGAATTATATTGCAAATATTTTAATATTAGCCGTAAAAAAACCTCAGAGGTTTTGAAAACCTCAGAGGTTTAGACCATTTGGTCAGTTTTTATCTATCCACCTCTGGCGGGCAGGCATCTAGGGAGAACATAATTAGTGCAATATCTTCTATTCTGCCACCAAGGCATAATTTTTCTAGTACTTGTACGGCGTGCATACTTGATGGGCCACGTACATGAACTCGCCAAGGTTTCGCTCCTCCTGTGGAAACCGCATAAAAAGCCAGTTCTCCCTTTTGCGCTTCTGTGCGAGCGTAGGCATCTCCTTCTGGTAAATTCCAAGCTAGTGGATTGGGTAAGTTACAGCGAATCGGGCCTTTTATTTGTGGTAAATGTTGAATTATTTGGCGTAAGATTTTAATAGATTCAATTATTTCCGAACGTCTTACCATGGTTCGCGCTAAAACATCTCCGCTAGTTTCAGTAGGAATGTCAAATTCCAATTTATCATAAATTAAATATGGATCGTCGCGGCGCACATCTAATGCTAAACCACAGGCGCGTAAATTTGGCCCCGTTACGCCCCAAGCTAAGGCTTGTTCTTGGGTTATGATTCCAATTCCTTCGGCTCGCTTATGAAATACTGGATTATTAAAAAATAAATCGTCATATTCTGGTAAACGGGCTTCTAAATAATCTAAGATATGACTTAATTTGTCTAAGAAACCGTCTGGAATGTCACGACGCACTCCGCCAGGAGTAATAAACATGTGATAAACTCGCGCTCCTGTTAGTGCTTCAAATAAATCTAGGAAATAATCACGATCGGCAACTCCCCAAAACATATTGCTATATTGTCCAATCGGTGCTGCTGTGCCGCCGAGAATAAACAAATGCCCACAAATACGCGACATTTCTAAAATCATTGCCCGAATCCATTTAGCACGTTCTGGAACTTCCAAGCCGCCGATCATTTCTACCGCGCGTGCATATGTTTCCTCCATCGGTGGTGGATCAGGTACACAAATACGTGGCACTAGCGCGACATTTTGAATCCATAATCGATCTTCCATGATCTTTTCAAAGCCACGATGCAAATAGCCGCCATCGGCTCTAATGCCGACAATTTCATCACCAGTCAGGCGCACTTTGAGGGCATAATTACCTTCAATCCCAGGATGGTTGGGACCAAAATAGAGTTCATATTCTTGACTGGCGGGATGTTCTACAGGTTGATAATTTTCTGGACGCATAATAATTTCTTCTATTCAACAATACCGCCACCATTCGCCTGAATTTCTTTTAACCAATCTGGCGAATATTGTTCCCATTTAAAAGTTTCTTCTACATAGCCGAGGCTGGAAAACGATTTTAGCATCGGCGGTGGGCCAGTCCATTCGGTAAGAATAAACCTTTCCATATCAGGTGAACCTTCAAAATATACTCCAAACATTTCATGAATATCGCGTTCAAAAAAGGCTGCTGGTGTGAAAATATCATAAACTGATACATAACGCCCTGGATTTTTCGGAATATAAATATGTGCAGATACTAAGGTTTTGACTTCATACGACCACAAATGATAAACCAGTTCAAATTCATCAAGTTCTGGCCAATCTACACATGAAATAGCCGATAAATGTAAATAGCCCGCTCTACCTTTGAGAAGTTCTAGCAACGCTGGCAGGGTATCAGGGCGCAATTCTACCCGTAAACGCCGAGCAGTTTGTTCGGTAAAAACCAGATTAGGAATTTCTCGAAAAACCGCAGCTAATATTTCTGGTAATTGTTGATTACTCATTTAACAATTTCCTCGTGTTCCTCGTGCTGCAATGTGACATATTTGGAGGCATATTTAGCCAATAAAGCAGTATGTTCACCAGTTGTCTTTTCTGTAAAAAGTTCATAATGCCGCGCTTCAGCAATCACATCGGTTGGCGTATGCCAATCAGGACCAAATAAAGCTTGCTGATTAGCTAAGTATTTATCATACTGTTGATAATAATCTTGCCAAGCAATTGCTTTGCCTTTATCAATATTATCAATTAGTTGTAAAAAACCTTGCTGAATCGCCTCTGGTCTTGGCATACATCCAGCCATATACATATCAACTGGCAAGTATTCTTGTAATCGCTTAATGGTTGCATAACTGTGCCAATACATTCCCCCATTAATAGTACAAGAACCCATACCAACTACATATTTAGGAGCAGACATTTGTTCATAGGTTAAAATAACCCGCTTCAAGGTTTTAACTGAAAGATAGCCAGTAATTAATAAAATATCTGCTTGACGCGGAGTTACCATCGGCTGAATCCCTAAACGTTCCGAGTCAAAACGAGATGTAATAGTAGGAGGTAGCTCAATCGCCCCACAACCAGTGCAATAGTGCAAAATGAATAATGAGCGCGAACGACAACGATCTGCAATACGATCAATAACTTTGCGTAATAAAGACCGTTCTTGCATGTCAGGAGTACGACAAGCTATGTCCGTATTTGGATCAGATGTTATGGGAATATTTGTTGTCATTAAATGTCCTCATTTTGTTAGTTCGACTTAATCAAGAATTATCCCATAATTAGCAAACCAGCTTTTATCTAATTGCCAACGCACTTGATTAACATCAGGTTGAGACAACACGATTTTTTTAGCTTTTTGCTGAATATGTGCCAGTTCTTTCTGAGCGGCAATAACTTCTGGACTATTTGAGTTATTACTCAGCGTTGGTTTGATAATTGAGAGAAACTTAAAAACAGACACCTGAGACGATCTGGGAGATGACATTACTGCGGTGCCATTATCTAATTCAAATACCTTAAACTTATATGGATAATTACTGATTTCACTATCTTGTGATAATAAATCATTCAATTCACTAACACGAGGATCATAATTTAATCCCCAATAAGCCAATATTGCAATCGCTAGGCCAATAAGAAATAGTTTGTATTTGCTCATAATTTGTAAATTCTTATTCTGATTAATTTTTTCTTATTCGATACCAATTGTATCATTTTTGATGATAGCATATAATTATTTTATTATTCACTTGCTCCTAAAATTCGATTATCAAGTTTTTTTTGCTTGACAAATTGTATTTTATCTACTGATGTTACGCTCTCACACTGGAGCGTCACTACCGTTAAGCTTTTTTATACTTGGAGTCCAAAGCTAAAGCTTTGGACTCCAATTATTATATAATCTTTAAATATCAATAGTATTGATTTAAATTCAGATTGGTTTCAAAAAGTCAATAAATAAAAACTTGATCATCGAA
>JALWSU010000025.1:0-7564 GCA_026993485.1 Thiotrichaceae bacterium
CTATTATAAGCCGCCAAGGCTAGTCTAACACTGCCAAAACGTTTTAGTAATTTACTAAAATAAAAGGCACCGCAATTGAGATTAGCTCGTACACGAAATAAATCCCTCCGTTTTAAACCGCATTCACCCCAAGCAGTACTTGGCATTAGCTGTGTCAATCCGCGTGCGCCAACAGGTGACATGGCTCTGGGATTCCAAGCTGATTCTTGTGTAATGAGGGCATGAAAAAGCCGATGATTAATCCCATATCTTTTAGCTGCTTGAGTGGCTAACAGCCGCAAATAACTTGTCTTACTGATATTTGCCGCAGGATGAAGGGGAACAGCAACTATTCCATTATTTTTTAGTGTTTGTGGATCATTAGCACAAGCTGCTAAAAAAATTAAACCAAAAAAAAACAATGCCTTGAAATTTAAATTAATCATTTTTGTGCTCCTTTAAATCAATTCACTTAAAAACCTCCGAAGTTTAGCTACGCTTACTTCGTATCCAAAACCTCGGAGGTTTAGCTCTAAACATTTTGATGAAAGTCTATATTATTCGTTGTTGCGCTTCTCTATATTTCGCAGCAGTTTTATCAAGAATTTCTGGGGGTAAAACTGGAGCCGGTGGTGTTTTATCCCAATTGAGCGTTTCTAAATAATCGCGTACAAATTGTTTATCAAAACTGGGAGGACTAATCCCAATTTGATATTGATCAACTGGCCAAAACCTTGAAGAATCAGGAGTTAATAGTTCATCAATTAAAAATAATTTGCCATTTTGATCTGTACCAAACTCAAATTTAGTATCAGCGATAATGATACCACGCTTGATTGCGTAATCACGAGCCAGATGATAAATTTCAAGGCTCACTGCCCGTACTTGCTCAGCTAAACTTTCACCAATTAAGGCACAAGTTTTTTGAAAATCAATATTTTCATCGTGTTGCCCAACTTCGGCTTTGCTAGATGGCGTATAAATTGCGTTGGGTAGTTTTTCAGCAAGCTGCAAGCCTTGTGGTAAAGTAATACCACAAATCGCCCCTGTATTTTGGTAATCTTTCCAGCCTGAACCAGCTAAGTAACCACGAACAATTGCCTCAATGGGTAATGGTTTTAATTTTTTTACAATAATAGCCCTATCATGAACTTGCTCATATTCAGCAGGATCAGATAATACCTCACTTAGTGCGATATTTGTCAAATGATTAGGTATAATTGAACTCGTTAGTTTAAACCAAAAATTTGATAAGCTGGTTAATACAGCCCCTTTACCTTGAATTGGTGTGGGAAAAACAACATCAAATGCCGATAATCTATCTGTGGCAACAATCAACAAGTGTTGATCATCAACTGCATAAATATCACGGACTTTGCCGCGCTGGATTAATGGTAAACTATGTAAGTTTATAGACATAATATTAGTGATAAACTGATGTTACGCACTCTAGTTCAAAAAGGGCAACCGAGGGCAACCACAAGGGATTGCCCCTACATGAAATTGCGGTAGGGGCAATCCCTTGTGGTTGCCCTAGTTCTGAAATGGAGTGCGTAACATCAGTGATCAAATCAAAAATTTACTATCATAAGCAATTTTTTACTCTAACTAAACAGACAAATAGATTTAATACAGTGCAACCTTATAAAATTATTATATTATTTATATTATCTCACAGTGTGATTATTCACGCAGCAGAAGATACTTATAAAATTTGCAAACCCTTTGCAGAAATTGCTCCACAGCCACCAAGTTTATCTCCACAACATGATGATGCTGTGCATATTTCTGCTGATAGTGCTACTGTTGAGGAAGAACAAGGACTATCGACTTTTCAAGGCTATGTAGTGGTACAACGAGCGGATCAAATCTTAACCACGGAGACAGCCATTTATAATCGTAAGCGAGATGTACTTACTGCAAAAGACGGTTTTACCCTTTGGGATAAGAGATTTATTATCAGCGGTAAGAAAGTAGAATTACGCCCCAAGCAGGCGGGAGAAATGACAAATGCCCATTATTGGTTATTAAATCGGCGGGCGCGTGGATATGCGAAAAAAGTAAATAAGCAATCCAAAGATATTGCTCAATTTGAACAAACTACTTATACCACCTGCGCCCCTAATAACGAGGTTTGGCGTTTAGAGGCAAGTAAAATCACTTTAAACGATGCCAAAGCTAGAGGAACTGCTCGCAATGTCAGAATACATTTTTTTGGTTTGCCAATTTTTTATACCCCCTACCTATCTTTTCCCCTCAGTGATGCGCGTCAATCAGGTTTTTTAATGCCCCAGTTTGGCGTTTCAGATGAAGCTGGTACGGAATTCAGTATTCCTTATTATTTAAACTTGGCACCCAACTATGATGCTACTTTAACTCCCCGTATTATGTCACGGCGTGGTTTATTATTAAAAACCGATTTTCGCTATTTAACCCAATCAGCGGGTGGTGATTTAAAATTGGAATATTTACCCTATGATAGAGCCAAGCAGGAAAGCCGTCTTTCAGCCTCTTTTAAACATAATGGTGCTTTCTCTGCTCGTTGGGCGACCGATATTAATTTCAATTATGTCTCTGATGAACGCTATTTTGAAGAATTAGGTAATAGCCTCAGAATCGCAAGTATTACCCACCTAGAGCGACGAGCAGATTTATATTATTACGGTAATGGCTGGATGGGCTTAGGGCGTTTACAATCTTTTCAAACCTTGGACAGAAACCTAAATTCACGTCCCTATCAACGCTTGCCACAAATCCTCTTTCAAACGGATTTACCACAACAAAACCGTAAATTAAATACAGCACTACAGGCAGAATTTGTGCGTTTTGACCGTAATACTGAACAAGTAGCTGGTCCAATAGGTAATCGACTTGATTTGAAATCTAGTTTCAGTTTTCCTCTACGCAGCTTTGGGACTTTTGTCATACCAAAATTGTCACTGCTTTACACCCAGTATAATTTAAGCAATGTCGGAGTGAATCAAGCAACCACGCATAAGCGTGCCTTATTTCGCTTTAGTACCGACACTGGCTTATTTTTAGAACGCAATGTCAATTGGTGGGGAACAGATTTTATACAAACTTTAGAACCGCGTATATATTATCGTTATACCCCTTATAAGGATCAATCAGATATACCCATTTTTGACACTGGACGATATGATTTATCATTTTTGCAATTATTTCGTGAAAACAGCTTTAGTGGAGCCGATAGAATTGATGATGGGCATCAAATGACTTTTGCTGTTACTTCTCGCTTACTGGGCAGCAATTCTGGCATTGAACATTTACGCCTCAGTTTAGGCAGTATTTATTATTTTCGAGATAGGCGGGTGATTTTGCCAGGTGAAAACATCGGAACCGATAATACTTCTAATATCATTGGTGAATTAGCCGCACAAATTGCTAAAAATTGGCGAGCTTCTGGAACGCTGAGATGGAACCCAAATACTCAAAATACTGAACAGACTGTGATGCGTCTTCGTTATTATAGTGATTCGCAAAATCTGTTTAATATTTCTTATCGTTTACGTGACAATTCATTAGAGCAAATCGATACCTCTTTGCACTGGTCATTGGGAAAACGTTGGAATGTCTTAGGACGTTGGAATGTTTCACTACCAGATAAGAAAACTTTGGAAACTTTTACTGGTTTAGAATATAGTAGTTGTTGTTGGGCCGTGCGCGGCGTTATGCGGCGTTATCTCAATAGTGCTAATGGTAGCGAATATTTAAATGGCTTTTTCCTCCAAATTCACCTCAAAGGCTTAGGTGGCGTTGGCAAAAAAGCGGATCAATTTTTAGAAGAAAGTATTCCAGGTTTCCATGATCACTTTTAGTAGGACTACATAATGAAAAAATTAATGTTATATTTCTTGATAAGTCTCTCATCTTTGTTGACTTTGTTTTTTCGGACAACATTTGCGGAAACAGAAATACTGGATTACATTGTTGCCGTTGTTAATGATGATGTAATTGTCAATTCGGAATTACAAGAAGAAATTCAGCTTGTTACTAAGGAATGGCGTCAAAAAAACCGCCGTTTGCCGCAAGGTAAAAGCTTGGAAAAACAAGTATTAGAACGTCTGATTTTAAAGACTTTACAATTACAACTAGCAGAACGTACTGGTATTAAAATTGATGCCAGTACATTAAATGAGGAATTGCGCCAGATTGCATCCCAAAATGGCGAAACTTTGCAAAGCTTTCGTAGAAAATTAGAAATACAAGGTTATAGTTACAAACAATTCCGCAACCAAATTAAAAATCAGCTTATTATCAGACGGTTACAACAAAGGCAAGTAGTAAATCGCATTACTATTACTAGCCGTGAAATTGATAATTTCCTAGCGAACCAAGTACAGCAAGGTACAGTGAGTGATGAATATCATCTGTTGCATATTTTACTCGCTATCCCATCTACTCCCTCGCCTGCCAAAATTAAGGCGAAACTTCAAGAAGCAAAAGAAGTCTTGAAGAAATTGCAACAAGGTGCTGATTTTAGGACTGTGGCACTGGAAGTATCGGATGGTCGTCAAGCTCTTGAGGGCGGTGATTTAGGTTGGCTCAAAGCTGGTGAACTGCCAACAATATTTAGTCGTGTAGTGAATCAAATGGCAGCTGGCGAAATACGCGGCCCTTTTCGTGATGCCAGCGGTTTTCATATCATCAAATTGCTTGAGAAAAAAGGCGGTCAGCAAAGCATTATTACTCAAACCAAAGCACGTCATATTCTGATTAAAACTAATACCTTAATGTCAGATTTGGATGCCAAAAGTCGTTTAGAGGGACTCAAATATCGTATTGAACAAGGCGATGACTTTGCAGAAATTGCCAAGGCTTACTCAGAAGATTTAGTCAGTGCTGCTAATGGTGGTTCTCTTGGTTGGGTAAGTCCAGGCGATTTGGTGCCAGAATTTGAAGAAGTAATGAATAGTTTATCGGAAAATGAAATCAGTCAACCTTTTAAATCGCGTTATGGCTGGCATATTATCCAAGTATTAAAACGTCGCAAACATAATAATACGATGAAAGCTTTACGCAATAAGGCAGCTCAACAAATTCATCAACGCAAAGTTGAAGAAGAATTGAGAAATTGGCTACGTCAATTACGTGATGAAGCCTATGTAGAATATAGAATTTTACACTAAATCGGAGTTAAATCAATATCATGGAAGATAAGTCCATTCTAATTACTACTGGTGAACCAGCAGGCATTGGGCCAGATATTACTTTACAATTGGCACAACAAGCTCTCCCAATTCCAGTTCAGATAGTTGCATTAGCTGATCCTGAGTTATTGGCACAAAGAGCCTCAGAATTAGGTTTATCAGTTCAATTACATACTTATGATCCCCTCAAACCAGTACAGAAACATCAGGCTGGACATTTAGAAGTAATCTCAGTTCCATTATCGCAATCAGTAAAATCTGGCGAATTAAATGCGGCTAATGCTTCTTATGTCTTAGAAATTTTACGGCAAGGCTGTCAAGCTTGTCTTGAAAAGCGTTTTGATGCCTTAGTTACTGCCCCCGTACATAAAGGCATTATCAATGAAGCTGGTATTCCTTTTAGTGGACATACAGAATTTTTTGCGGAACAAACTGATACCAAACAAGTTGTTATGATGTTAGCCACCAAAAAATTGCGTGTAGCTTTAGTCACAACACATTTACCACTCTCAGCCGTTAGTAGTGCAATCACGCCAAAGCGTTTAGAAACCGTGATTAGAATTTTGGCAGCTGATTTAACCAATAAATTTGGATGCCAGCTACCACATATATTAGTATGTGGCTTAAACCCACACGCAGGCGAAGGCGGACATTTAGGCAAAGAGGAAATTGTAACAATTATTCCCACGCTGAATAAGTTACGTGCTGAAGGCTTACAACTAACAGGGCCAGTATCTGCCGATACTGCATTTATTCCTCAATCATTATCAGGAGTGGATGCAGTATTAACAATGTACCACGATCAAGGTTTGCCCGTACTTAAACAACAAGGTTTTAGCAAAGCGGTTAATATTACTTTAGGTTTACCGATTATACGAACTTCAGTTGATCATGGCACTGCCTTAAATTTAGCTGGCACAGGAGAAGCCTCAAGTGAAAGTTTATATAATGCTATCGAAATGGCCTGGGGGATGATTTCGGGGCTGTAAATATTATACTTCTCCCTCCCGCTGGGCACTCCTTTATACATAAGTTTTTAAATAATTGATTTAATTGCGTTTAATCCGTAAACGCATCAGGGGGCAACCACAAGGGATTGCCCCTACAAACAATGATGTAGGGGCAATCCCTTGTGGTTGCCCTTGTGTATAAGAGAGTGCCCGCTGGGAGGGGGAAGAAAAAATACTACTAGTGCAGGAAAGCGGAAATTCCTGTACCACTATTGCCCCTACAATATCGTTTGTTCCTGTAGGGGCAATCTCTTGTGGTTGCCCTGATGGTATGGAAATTTGTGCCTCCTTGCTTGCACTAGATTCAATAGGAGAAATTCCCCCTCCCAGCGGGAGGGGGGAGGGAGAAGTGGGGGACAAGTCTAAGGTTTAAATAAGATTTCTTGGAAATTAAAATTCAAATAATAGGATAATAGGAGTTCAACTAATATGTCATTACTAGATGATGTCGCGCCAGAAAAGATGCGAACAACTGATACATCGCTACCAAAAATGATTTATCAAGATTTACGCGGAGTTACCAAAAAAGCTGTTAGTTTCCCCAAAAAATGGATATTTATAGGAATTTTGGGTTTTTTCATATATATAATGGCATCCGATGGTATTTTTATGACAGAATCGGGTTATATTTATCTTTATGATAATGTCCTAACTGGCAAACTTGAGGTCTACAAAACTCCCGGAGTTCATTTCAAAGTCCCTTTTTCATCAGTTACACGTTATAAACAAGTTTGGATTGTTGATTTTGGTACTGGCTATGCTGGAGAACAGATTCGTACTAGCAAAAAACCAATTACTCTCCGTTTTGCTGACAGTTACACGGCGAAAATTCCAGCCACTTTTCGCTATAAATTGCCAACTGCAACTGATCGCATAGAAATGATTCATCGGGATTTTACCAGTCAAGAAAAGCTGGTTGATGCGCTATTAATCCCAATTTCCCGCAATCTCATGGTGAGTACAGCTACACAATACACTGGTGAAGAATTTATTCAGGGTGGCTTAAATCAGTTCCGAGATTCGCTAGAAGATCAACTTCAGTACGGTATTTATAAAACCAAACGCCAACAATTCGTTAAACAACGGGATTTTGGCACAATTGGTTCTCAAGCTGGCAGCAGTAAAATAATAAGCTTGAATGTGTGGAAAACTGTACCAGTCATAGATGAGAATGGACAAATTGAGCGTTTGAAAAAGAAATCCCTTGTAGATTATGGAATTGAAGTGATACAAGTTACTATGGGCGTGCCAGTACCAGATACCGATTTAGAACAACTATTAGCTGATAAAAAACGTTTTGATCGAGTCGCCAGTGAAAAAGCCGAAGAACTAGCCCTTGAAAAGGATGACGAAAAACTGAAATTGGCTAAACAAGCGAAAGAAAATAAAATTCTCCTAGAGAAA
>JALWSU010000025.1:7574-9403 GCA_026993485.1 Thiotrichaceae bacterium
AGAAAAAAGCCGAAGAATTAGCTGTTTTTCAGGAAGAACAGAAATTGCTATTAGAGAAAAAAGCGGCAGAGATTGCTCTTTTTCAGCAAGAACAAAAACTTAGATTAGAGAAAAAAGTTGCTGCACTCGCCATTGAAAAAGAAGATGAGAAAATTAAACTTGCTCAGAAAAATAAGGAACTTGCGGTAAAAATTGCGACAACAAAATCGAAAAAAGAGGAAGAACTCATCATTGCTCAAAAAAACCAGCAAATTATGCTTGCTAAAAAAGCTGAAGAATTAGCACTAGCTCAAAA
Organism: Thiotrichaceae bacterium; assembly: GCA_026993485.1. GTDB lineage: Bacteria > Pseudomonadota > Gammaproteobacteria > Beggiatoales > Beggiatoaceae > JAUXCJ01. The sequence goes on from JALWSU010000025.1 coordinate 7,870, forward strand.
ACAGTTTGAAATTATTCAAGCGCAACTCAAAATTAAGAAACTGAAAGAGGAGGAAGAATTAGCCATTGCCTTAACAACAACTAAGGGCAAAAAAGAGGAGGAACTCGTCATTGCCCAAGCTAACTTGGCGATTCAAAAAGCTAATTATGAAGCCACGCAATTTGAAGTTAAAGCGCGAAAAGATAAAGGCTTAGCCGAAGCGGAAATACTGAAAGCAATGTACGATGCGCGACGGCTAGAAATCTACCAAGCTGAAATACAAAAAGAAATTGCTGCAATTATCTATCCAAATTTAAAAGATGTCCAGCTCACTATGCCGCATAATATCATCAATTTGGGTGATACTGGCAAGCCATTGCAAACTAATCTTGATGTTTTATCAAATTTTGCAACGATTGGATTAATGCAAGGACTTGAAAAACAAGCAATTGATGCTAACATTTGTCCCAAGCCGTAAAGTTTAAAGCCGTAAATTTTAAAGCTTTAGTCTAGGGCGAAAGCCCAAGGCTAAAGGTTCTCTTCCAATCTTAATGCAGCCTCATGTAATTTCGTAAAAAATTGAAGTTTACTAACACTATTACTAGCAGCTTGCCAATTTTTTGCTTCAAATTCTTGGCTTAATTGCTTAATCAAATTTTGCATCTGTTTTTCAGTACTACTTAAAAAAGCGTTTAAGGCATCAAAATCCTGAATTTCCGCTAATTCTTCACGCAATTCCATTTGCGTCATTAAAAATTCACCATCCATAGCAGCAGCATCACTATCCTTAGAATCTATCCCCTGCAAGTGTAATAAATAAATTGCACGACTCAAAGGATTCTTCAAAGTTTGAAATGCTTCATTGATTTGCACCGCTTTTTGCATCGCTAAACGGCGTTCTTTCTCCGAGGCATTAACATACTTATCGGGATGTACAACCGATTGCAAATCCCGATAACAACGAACAAGCTTTTCTTTATCTATATCAAAAGCAACTGGTAAATCAAAAAGTTCAAAATAATTAGCTGAGAGAGATGATAGAGACATAATGATTAAACGTTAAAACTTTCCCCACAGCCACATTCGTTTTTAACATTAGGATTATTAAATTTAAATCCCTCATTTAAACCTTCCCGTACATAATCCAGTTCAGTTCCATCAATATAAATTAGGCTTTTGGGATCGACAAATAATTTAACTCCTTGTGATTCAAATACTTGATCGTTTTCATCTATTTCATCAACAAATTCCATAACATAAGCCATACCTGAACAACCACTGGTTTTAACCCCAATGCGTAATCCGATTCCTTTGCCTCGATTGAGGAGACTTTTTTGAACATGTTTTGCAGCTTTTTCAGTAAGAGATAGTGCCATAAATTAAAACTCCAGATATTGGAATGCAAGCTTACCTTGCACGAAAGGGAAAGAGATATTCATATTAGAGTCCAAAGCTTTAGCTTTGGACTTACAAAATTTTTCAAGCCATCTTAGGAACGTGCATAAAACAACTAGGGCAACCACAAGGGATTGCCCCTACATGGTTTGTTTGTAGG
>JALWSU010000026.1 GCA_026993485.1 Thiotrichaceae bacterium
ACTTTAAACATTGTTTCAAGATAAATTATGTTGAATGATGATCTATATTTAATAGCATCTTGTACCATATCAGCATCAATATAAAATTCACCTTCAAATGCCTTGACTAAAGAGTCCACTTGTACAGGTTTAATATCGGCTACAATATCAATGTCTTGTGTAGCTCTGGGAATACCATACACTGAGCTGGCTAAAGAACCTCCTACCATATATGGAATATTCAGTTTCTCAAATATTTCAGCAACTAAGTGTGTAATGCGAATTGGATTAGCAAGTGTCATTTAATACCCCTCTTTAAGTGGATCCCAGTTAAAAACTTTAATCATAGTCTCTCGATCCAACCGGCAGCTAACCTAAGTCGTTGTTCATATTCGGATATGGGACCATATTGTTTTAAAATTCGAGAAAGTGCTAATTGTTGAACTGCATGATTGAGTTCAGTAACACATTCTAATTTTTGTTGAGCTGTCATTTTACGATAATGCTCAATTAGCATTTGTTGTATTTTTGGGTTTGTATCGCTTAGCATTTATTTTGCCTTATCCCTTTTTGTATGAATTAGGATTTACAGAATTAAAGGATTTACAGGATAAAACCACAGAATAACTACAGGGATGAGTTATAAAAGCGGATCAAAAACCTCGTCTTATCCATTCTTATATAGCACTACCCGTTTGTATAAAATACAGCGATTAAATCTGACAGGTTTTTAAAACCTGTCAGGTTTGTACCTAACTAAATCGGGGCTATAAGTACCTAACCATGAATTTTCGTATATTTTGGAGTCCAAAGCTTTAGCTTTAGCTTCGCTTACTTAGCTACGCTTACTTCGTTTCGTTTGGGCGAGACCAGCCAAAGCTAAAGCTTTGGACTCCAAGGAGAAAATAAAAAAAAATAGTTTGTCAATGCGTAAATCCTAAATAAAACCTAAGAATAACTACACAGGTTTTGAGACCAAAATCTTTATCTAAAATACTATATGGTTGTTCGGTTTTTTCTATTGAAATGCCCCAGTGCTTGCTAATTTTATTCGTAGAGTTTACAAGTTCCAGACTTATTTATAAACTGTACTTTAAAATTTCCAGAGAAAAATGTTCACTAGAGCTTTATCCAGCCAAATTTTAGCACAATTTGATTCACCTGATTTAGTCTTTTTGCTTGGTACACGACAATCTGGCAAAACCACACTTTCTCATTTACTCGCTAAAGATTCTTCTTATTCAAAAACTGAAACTTGGTATTTTGATTTTGAAGATAAACACTATCGTCAGCTTTTCAATACTGCAACAATAGCTAGTTTAAAACAGATTCTACGTTTGGAAGGGATTGATTTTAACCGTCGTAATTTATTGATTTTTGATGAAATTCAATTAGCTGATCCATCTAATTTATTGAAATTATTACATGATCATTTTCCAGCTCTAAAAATTATTGCTACTGGCAGTTCATCTTTACAAATTAAAACTAAATTTTCCGATTCTCTCGCTGGGCGTAAGCGGGTATATTTGGTTGAACCTTTGAATTTTGATGAATTTTTGCTATTTCGTGGTGAAGAGCGTTTACGCAATTTAAGGCAAATGTTTCGTGAGGGAATAGCTAAGGAAGCATTAATGCCATTATTAGAATCAGGGCATGAGCATTTTTTGGCGTTATTGGAAGAATATCTGATTTATGGCGGTTATCCAGAAGTGGTATTAATTCCGAATAGGCAAGAAAAGCTACTGAAATTGGATTCCATTGCTAATGCTTATATTAAAAAGGATATTCGGGAAGTGGCGAAGATAGAAAACATTTCCGCCTATAATAATCTATTAAAGTATTTAGCAATTAATGCTGGTACCCAATTTAATTTATCATCAGCGCGTGAAACTGTAGGTATTTCAGCGGTTACCCTATCTAAATATTTGAATTTATTAAAAAAACGTTTATTGTTGCTGAACTTCCGCCGTTTTTTACCAATCGTAATAAAGAGATTAGTAAGAGTCGCAAAATCTATTTTAAAGATACTGGAATCAATAATCTGTTATTACAAAATTTTAACTCACTGGAGCTGCGTCGTGATGCTGGGGCTTTATATGAAACTTATGTATTTAATAGTTTGACTTGGAATCAGAAAATTACTAGCAGTTTGTATTTTTATCGAACCCAGTCAAAAAGTGAAATTGATTTTATACTGGTAAAGGATGCTAATTATCATTTAATTGAAGTCAAATCTAGTAAAAATCAGCATATTTCAAGAGCTATGATAGAATTTGAAAAAAAATATGCTGGACAATTATCTATTTTAAGTAAACGAGTGATTAATCAGTCGGTTTACTTACAAAAGGAAAAAGTAGAATTT
>JALWSU010000027.1 GCA_026993485.1 Thiotrichaceae bacterium
TGTCTAAGAGTCAGCCGTTGTCCAAGTAAAACTGTAGACATAGTTCGGCGATCTCGAGCTTTAAGCGCAATTTGATAAAAATAATCTAAAAACTCCTCCCTATCTGTATAAACTTCTTCTGGAACTAAGGTCTTGATTGCCCACTGGTTTTTCTTCATGGTTTACTCCTAAAGTATTATACTTGTCCCTTAATAACAGACTCCATCCCCCTAACTACATTGGAGTTGTCCGGAAATAAAAAAAGCAGATTTTTCAGAGTTGGAATCCAAAGCTTTAGCTTTAGGCAACCATCCAAAGCTAAAGCCCTGGACTCCAAGTTAACCAGTTAAAAGAAAATATTTTATTACTCAAAATGTTACATTGTAGGAAAGGTTAGATTTTAGTGAGGCGTGAGGGCTTAACGCCCCACAGAATAGTAAATAAAGCCCTGTTTTTTGAGACTGGATGGTTCATATAGATTGCGACCATCGAAAATCACTGGTTTGTTTAGCAATGATTTGATCAGATCAAAGTCTGGAGCTCGAAATTGTTGCCATTCGGTTACAATAATCAAAGCATCTGCATCTTGCAGCGCGGCTTCTTGGGTTCCCATGAGTTTTAATCCTTTTCTTTGTCCATAAATACGTTGGCATTCATTCATAGCTTGAGGATCAAAGGCTTGTACATTAGCTCCCGCATTCCACAGAGATTCCATTAGTATCCTACTTGGTGCTTCACGCATGTCATCTGTATTGGGTTTAAAACTAAGTCCCCAGAGGGCAAAGGTTTTATTTTTCAGATCATTTTGGTAATGCTGGTTAATTTTCTTGAATAACAGTTCTTTTTGGCGATAGTTGACGGCTTCTACTGATTTCAATATTTCTGCATTGTAGCCAATATCATTCGCTGTTCTGATAAGTGCTTGTACATCTTTTGGAAAACAGGAGCCACCATAGCCACAGCCAGGATAAATAAATTGATAACCTATCCGACTATCTGAGCCTATACCGCGCCGAATAGCTTCGATATCAGCACCTAAGTGTTCAGCTAAATTAGCGATTTCGTTAATGAAACTTATTTTGGTTGCCAACATACAGTTTGCAGCATATTTAGTCAACTCGGCACTGCGTATATCCATAAAAATCATGCGATCATGATTACGGTTCAGGGGCGCATAAAGTTCACGCATTTTTTCTGCAACCATTTTTTCATCGGTTCCAATAATAACCCGTTCAGGTTTCATACAGTCTGCAACTGCTGAGCCTTCCTTAAGAAATTCCGGATTTGAAACTACATGAAATTCAATTTCTTGGTTGCGTTTTTTTAAAATCTTACTTACCGTAAGTTTAACCTTGTCAGCAGTTCCTACAGGTACTGTACTTTTGTTGACAATAATTTTTGGCTCTAGCATTTTACTGGCAATGGTTTCTGCTACTCCAAGGACGTATTGTAAATCGGCAGAGCCATCTTCATCTGGTGGAGTTCCTACAGCAATAAATTGAAACTCACCATGATGAATGCCTTTGGTTGCATCAGTTGAGAACTGTAATCTGCCTTCTTTATGGTTGCGTTTTACTAAGGAGCTGAGTCCAGGTTCATAGATGGGTATAATTCCTTGTTTCAGATTATCAATTTTGGTTTTGTCAACATCGATGCAATAAACGCTATGTCCAGCATCTGAGAGTACGGCTGCTTGCACTAAGCCGACATAGCCAATTCCGAAAATGGTTATTTTCATTTGATTTTTAAGAGATTTTATTTTTTCTAGGTGATTTGGAAATAAGTTTATAATTCCTAAGAATAACTACACAGATTACTTTTAAAAAAGGATAAAACCCCAATTTGGCTAGAATTTAGCCTTATCCATTTTTAAAAGTAATCCGTGTAGCTTTTCTCAACAATAGTTCGGACAGTTTTTTAAGTTTGTCAGTACGCTCCGCTTACTTAGCCACGCTTTCTGACAAAGTAAATTGCTTTTATAATTAAAGTGTTATAATATATATCCAAAATCTTGTAACACTTAAGTTTTATAATTAAATTGTTGATTATACACAATATTTTTCAAAAAGTAAAGCAGATGGCGCGTGGGAACCATGTCTCCCCCTATTTTCAACTATTCCGATTCTTCCCCCAAAAGTACAGTTAAAGCTTCTAAATCTGATACTGTATCTTCTAAAAGTGCCGAAATTTCATCAGTAACTGTTTTTCTTCTGTCTTCAGTTACTAACCAACATAAATCTAATCTATCGCCCTGTTCGGCTAAATCCTCACGGCTGAAACAACGCCAATTACCTGCTTCGCCATCTTCTACGCGGGGAGCTTTTCCTAAAGGATCATCTCCATAAACCATTTCAAAGGGTCTCAAATGCTTTCGGCTTAAATGTAAATATTCTCCTAGAATCGGCCATTTACTGCGGGCATCAAAAAACCAAACATTTTCCGTTTTTTCCTCTTTGGTTTTGGCTTTGTGAAAAAAAATCACATGTGCTTGCTCTTTATGTGGATAAAATACACCTTTTGGTAAGCGTAGCACTGTATGTACAACACAGGTCTCCAATAAAGTGCTACGTAACTCTTGTGCAGCTCCAGGGGCATTCAATATTTTGTCTGGTAAGATAACTGCCGCCCGTCCACCCGGTTTCAAGATTTTATAAATGTGTTGTAACAAAGCTAAACACCTCTCATCTTTATCTAACTCATCATCAACAGAATCTGCAACGAGCAGCATACTAAATACCACATCAGCTGGTGGCCATTTCTCTAATTTTGACAATAAACTATCACCCCAGCGTACCGGTATAGATTCGGAATCTCCCACACCATGTAATAAGCAATTCATCAATGCCAAACGTAGTCGTACCAAATCCGGTTCAATTGCAATAATCGTATGTTTTTTTCTATCAGTATCAAAAAAATCATCGCTAGTAACTTTAATATACTGATCAGCAGTAATCATAAAACCTGCTGTACCTGCTAATGGATCTTGAATTGACTCTCCCCGCTGCGGTTGTGTCAAAACAACCATGATATCAACCAATGGATGCGGAACTATATATAAAGAATTATCTTTTTCATAAGCGCAATTTTGTAATAAGCTTTCATAAACAGCACCCAATTCATCACCGGGTAAGCCATCAATGACAGCCAGTGACTTAATAGCTTGTGCCAATTGCTCAGAATTTTTAAAAGATGTGTCAGCATAGGCATAGATCCCAGCAAGATTAGGGTCATTCACTACACTCATTTCATTTAGAAAGCGTTGATAATATTCATACTGCTCTCGGCCCTGCTTAGTAATTAAACTCAGCCAGCTAAAATGAGTTGGTAGCAAACTTGCCTTACCTAGTGTTGGTGCTATTTTTAAAAACAATAGCCAAGTTAATTCGGTTAAATAAGAATGAAAAGAAAGACCTTCTTGATGTAAACGCTGAGCAGGTATCCAAAGTTTTTGTGTAATTTCAGCAATAGTATTTTTCATAATATGTATAATAATATTTGGCTAGTATAGAAAATTAATTTGAAATTTTATTCACAGCTCTTTTTAATTAATTAAAATTAACATGATTACAGTAAAAGAATTGATGAGGGATCAATTATACACCCTCAAACCCACTAATACGGTACATCAAGCGCGTAATTTAATGCTTAATAAACATATACGACATATTCCTATTGTTGATAACAATGGAAAATTCATCGGTTTATTAACTAAACGTGATATACTCGCCGCCTCAATCTCCTCGCTAGCAGGTATTGGTAATAACGAGCGTGATGAACTTGAAGATGGTATTCCCATATCTAAAATTATGACTACTGATGTTGTTGTTGCACAAGAGGATACCAGTTTGCTTGATGCTGCACAGCATATGTTAGCTCAAAAACATGGTTGCTTGCCCATTTTCAAAGGTGATCAATTGGTTGGCATTTTAACCGAATCTGATTTTGTTAGGTTAGCAGTTCAATTGATGAAAAATTCTGTAAAATAAATCCTGACTATTTAAGTATTGAATTCTATAAGCCTGCCCTTATCAAATTAGCTTATTAAATTAAATTAATTAAATACAACAATTCACTTTGGAGAGAAAGCATGGCTGACATGGTTGATAAGCAACAGGTTGAAACTGCCATTAAAGAATATATTGATCCCTATTTACAAAAAGACTTGGTTTCTAGTAAAGCGGTTAAAAACATTCAAATTGAAGACGGCACTGTTACAGTTGATGTAACTCTTGGTTATCCAAGTAAAGGTTATAATGACACATTAAGCAATGAACTGAAAAACAAAATTAGTGCCTTGGATGGTGTTAGCACGGTTAATATCAACCTGAGCAACAAAATTGTCTCTCATGCCGTACAAAAAGGTGTTGATCCGATAAAAGGGGTTAAAAATATCATTGCGGTTGCCTCTGGTAAAGGCGGAGTTGGCAAATCAACCACTGCTGTTAATCTAGCCCTAGCTTTATCAGCAGAAGGTGCTAATGTCGGTATCCTAGATGCTGATATTTATGGCCCTAGTCAACCTCGTATGCTTGGCGTTAATCAAAAGCCAGAATCTAAGGATGGTAACTCTCTTGAGCCAGTGATGAACTACCATTTACAAGCCATGTCTATTGGCTTCTTAATCGAAGAAGAAACCCCAATGATTTGGCGTGGCCCAATGGTGACACAAGCTTTGGAGCAATTGCTCAAAGATACCCGTTGGCACGACCTTGATTATTTGATAGTAGACCTCCCTCCTGGTACTGGTGATACGCAATTAACTTTAGCCCAAAAAATCCCTGTAAGTGGCGCAGTAATTGTCAGTACGCCCCAAGATATTGCCCTAATTGATGCGCGTAAAGGCTTGAAAATGTTTGAAAAAGTCAGCGTACCAGTTCTAGGGATTGTTGAAAACATGAGCATACATATTTGCAGCAAATGTGGCCATGAAGAATATATATTTGGTCAAGGTGGCGGTTTACGCATGGCAGAAGATAGTGATGTTGATTTTCTCGGATCATTGCCCTTAGATATTAGTATTCGTGAGAATTCAGATGACGGGAAACCTAGTGTTATAGCCGACCCAGACGGGCGTATAGCGCAAATTTATCGGGAAATTGCTCGCCGTGTAGCAGCTAAATTATCCTTACAAGCGAAAGAATACACTGCTAAATTTCCAACAATTAAAGTAGTCAATAACTAGTTCTGACGTGAGCATTAAATCTGATAAATGGATCCGCCGGATGGCGGATTCTTACCGCATGATAGAACCATTTGAGCCGCACCAAGTTAAGAATAATACCACCGGGCGCGTGATTTCTTATGGTACCTCTAGTTATGGCTACGATGTCCGTTGTGCCAACGAGTTTAAACTTTTCACTAATATCAACACAACCATTGTTGATCCGAAAAATTTTGATCCCAATAGCTTTGTTGATGTTGTCTCTGATGTTTGCATTATTCCGCCGAATTCTTTTGCTTTAGCCCGAACTGTCGAATATTTTAGAATTCCACGCGATACTTTAGCGATAGTTTCAGGTAAAAGCACTTATGCGAGAATGGGTATAGTTGTAAATACGACTCCGCTAGAACCTGAATGGACTGGACATATTACCTTAGAATTTTCTAATACTACGCCTTTACCAGCAAAAATATATGCAAATGAGGGAGTTGCCCAAGTTATATTTTTTGGAACTGATGAAATTTGTGAAACTTCTTATAAAGATAGGCGTGGAAAATATCAGGGGCAAACTGGGGTGACGCTGCCGAAAGCGTGAAAGTTGGAAATCCAAATAGGTTTGCAATCCATAACATTTACTATGTTGCTACTAAACGTTACGGTTTTGCAAACTAACTTGCTCCGATTCCATTAAGTGTAATTTAACTAACCAATTTTGCACCAAGTTTAGCAAGTTTTTTAAGTACCAATTCATATATTTTATGAAATTTTGGAGTTAAAGGTTACCTTGAATGAGCGAGATTTGTTTAAGGTAACCTTGAACTCCAATATATCACTTTATTCTTGCACTGGTACTTAAATAAAACGCTGGTGAGTGGTTAGCGTGGAAAATCTATTTTTTAAAATCTAGCATAACGTTATCTAGCATAACGTTGACGATAACTGGGTGTTGAGTATATTACCTTTACCATTGGCGGCTCTACAGAGGCAACATCAATAATGTGATTAAGACAGCAAAACCTATAATGCTTGAATGGTCCTGGATAATCGGATGTTGCTATTGTGTTATGCGCTATATAATCAATAAATGCTGATTTAGAATAAATACGCGCTAGCTTACCTTCATATATTTCAGTTTCACCTGCATTTGCATAACTTTCATTTGTGACTGAGTAAGTTATGTATTCACTAAACACAATTTCGTAGTGCTTGCTTGATTCAGTAACCTCAATAGGTTTACTTTCATTAAGAAGTTCCCTAATTTTGTCATTTGGCTCTTCTACAGATGTTACTTCTGGTGAATTCTCAACAATACCAGCCTCCGCAATAACTAAACGGAAACTCCATTCAGCGGTTTCACCTATTTCTAGGATATCGAGGTTTTTATGTTTATTTAGTTCTTCAAACATATTCATGCCTAATGTTAGCATAACCGCGAAATTGGTGCGGCATTTGCGCGAAGCAAGCAAATGGCGTGACAATTTGCGATGTCCGAGTTTATGCATTTGTGTACGCCCAGCATGGGCATGAACTAATGGGATGAAAGTCCCCTGTAGGAGAACCTCTCCTTGTTTACATAGTAAGCATTATAACTACTAGCCGATGACAACTGCAACCTTGTGAGATGTTGAAGCAATGGCGGAAACCGCGAACCCGTATTCGTAACTTAATCAAGCTGGGCGTATCCACACGCTATCAATATCGGCGGGTTAAGTTCAAAAGGCTACTATCTATCGACAGGCAAATCCCAAGAGCAACTTGCTGAACGAACAGGATTACACAGGACATATGATATCTGAAAAAAAGCTTTTAGACATAGCAATATCACATCTAAGCAAAGTTAAAGAATTTGATGGTTATAAAAAATTCTCTGGCGTTTCATGTAGGGATGATTTCAAGAAAATGATGTCAAATGATCCAGCTTTCTCTGCTTTAGGCTTAGATGATGACCGATATATTGTAGCTCGTATTGGTGGAAACCTCATTACATCACTCCATAGAAAAATTGGAGATATGTATGAAGGAATATTTGGCTATCTCCTACAAGAAATATACAAAATCCCACATGAGGATTTGCATTATAGTGTTCCGGTAAAAATAGGCGATCGAATGCAAGAACGTTCTACAGATGGACTATTAAGACAAGAATACATGACAGATAAATTCCCACCAGAATGGTTGCGCCATGATGGCGTCGGCTTTGAATTAAGGTCATGTTATCAGATAGGAGATTCTAAGCGAATACAAGCAGATTATGATATGGCACTTGCTTTAAAAGACAGAAATATTCACCCTGTCATGTTGATTTTCTGCACCACATCACTTCAAAGTCCAGTAGCAAGATTAACAAAATCTTGGGAGCTACATGAAGGGATGAATGCGTTCAATGTAATCAATACAATAACAGAGTTTGATCTATATGCTTTTTTACAGGATCATAGAGACGAGCTTATAAATGTTATTGATGATATTTTGGCTAATTTCTAACACATACGGCTGATTCATATAATTTTTTTCTTCCGCCTCTTTTTCTAAATGATATTATTTTTTCTACAGAAAAGCCTTCCATCTGAAAAATTTTTGCCAATATAACCTCTGTAAAAATTTCAACTCCAGACAATCTAGAGTTGCCAACCACATATGCTCCTTGAAAATTCTTTCCTATGATTGTTTTTAAATTTTTAATATGCAACCTTAAATCCATAAAATACTTAGTAGCATAATTGCACATTAATATACTCTTCTCTTTTAACTCATCATAATAGTCTAGTATGTCTAGCATATCATTTGGTACCGCTAATAATTCTTTTTGCAAAATTGATGTCGCACGTCCCCAGGTTCCGCCGATGGCGTTTAGGTCAATCATCGTTGCCTCGCTTCTATTGTCAATTAATTCCATAAAGTATAGCTGGGGTCTGGTTTGATGAACATAGCTAAATCTGTTTGGGTAAGGTGGAGATGTTATTATTTTCGTTATTTTTTGAGGGATTATTGAACGCAGTTGTTGCGTTGAGTTTGCGAGTTTAATCTCATTTAACCCAGAATATGCAAGTTGCTTCTCGCTTAACGATTCTAGGTCGTTATTTATATCGTTAAGATTGCTTTTTATCTCGGAAAAAACATCTATATGTATATCATGATTATCATCAAAAGTAATAGTTGGATGATTTCTGTGAATATTAGCACAATCAATAGATACTTTATTAACCGCTAACCATAAATATTTATTCATGTTATCATATTTTTTATTTCTGGCAAGTTCTCTTGCGATAATTAAATCCTTTAAGACATCTTTTCTCCACCATCTGTATACATTATGAATTATAGGGATCTTTGTGTTAAATTCACTTACAACTCTATCTATATCTACTTCCCTATATTTTGATATTTGCAATGACAGTTCTTGCAAATAATCTGAGAAATGTTTTGTGTTGTTCTGTTTCCAAAATAATGAATAATTTCCTGATCGTTGCAGCGTAGGATTTATTTCAATCCCATATCCAATAATACCTTTTTTTTGACACTCTATGATGGTAGTGCCTCGCCCACAGAATGGATCTAAGACGATATCATGCTCGGAGATATTGAATTTCTCGATAAAATAACGAACTAAGTTTGGTGAAAAGCTAGGGGTCAACCTATACCATCTATGAATAGGCTCTTCTATTGCCCCTTTGAATGTGATATCTCCAATATTGGCGTTTTCGAAAATCAAACCAGATTTTTTAATATTACTAAAAAAGCATTTATTATAATTAGCTGTTAAGTTATCCTGAAATAACTCTAGTTGATTATACATCTTTCCACGTCTTCAATATTTAAAGTCAAAATGACGATTATACGTATCATGTAATGCGATCATTGTCAAGTCTGAACTTTCTTCTATGCTAACGCTAGCCATAATTGGGGGCAAAACGCTGTATAGTGGGCGCAGCTTTTTGATGTCCGAGTTTATGGCATTGTGTACGCCCAGCATGGGCATGAACTAATGGGATGAAAGTCCCCTGTAGGAGAACCTACCTTGTTTACATAGTAAACAAATATATAGCGTTACCCGATTTAGTTAAGTGCAAACCTGACAGGTTTTAAAAACCTGTCAGGTTGGTACGCTGTATTTTATACAAACGGGTAGTGCTATAACATTTCATATTTGGTTCAAATAACGTTTTTTTTTAGTTACATCCATTATTTGTCTGAATCAGGATTTACAAAATTAAAAAGCAATAACTACAAGGATGTTATATAAACAAGGATAAAAA
>JALWSU010000028.1 GCA_026993485.1 Thiotrichaceae bacterium
CTTTATTTTTGCTCTTTAATTCTCGATTTTTGGCTTTGAGTTGCTCCAACTCACCGCTATTATCGGTTTTTAAAAATTTACTCAACAAAGATTTCAACATTTCATTATATCTCTTTAAACTTTCTATATCCTGTTTTAATTTATCAATCCCTAAGAGATTTTTTATATATTCTTGGTTGTCATTTATAGTATTAATTAACTTATCGCTCTTTATTTTATGCCTTGAAATAATGTATTTTTAGCCAAAATGGCTTTTTTTTTATTATGCGATCAGGCATAATCCTTATCAAAAAAACCAATGATGTGATGAAATTTTGAGGAACTTTGTACTAACTAATTTCCAAGCTGGAGTTTGGGAACTAATACAAATATAACAATGGGTTGGAGTCCAAAGCTTTAAATACTTTATAATTTTGGTGTATAATGATTAATATTATTAGTCACTTTGGAGTCCAAAGCTTTAGCTTTGGGCGATACTAGCCAAAGCTAAAGCTTTGGACTCCTATCAAAAACCAGTTTACAGAGTACCTAGTTACTCCGCACGTTCACAAACTTAACTTTTAAATATTTTTCCTCTCGTCGAAATAGCACAAATTGTGATATTAAGTATCACCAAATAACATATTGATTCTGCTAAATAAGTATAAAAAAATGTTAGTAACATCTGGATTTAGTGCCATTGCATACTTGAGAAATGAAAAAATAGGGCTTAAAATTCGAGAGCATACTTTGCAAAAACTCCCCTATCTTTTGATAGTGGGTGAACGTGAAAATGAAAACCAACAAGTGGCTCTGCGTTTATTAAAGGGTAAAGACAAAGGTGCTATGACACTTGATGCCTTTGTGGAAATACTAAACGCAGAAATGGCTAATTATATTTAGGAGGAAATTTACATCGCTTACCCAAAACAACAACGTACTCGTCTGAATGCAAATATTACTGCTCCTCAAGTGCGGTTAATAAATGTAGATGGCGAACAAATTGGTATTGTTTCTAATCGTGAGGCGCTGGCTAAGGCGCAGGAACTGGATTTGGATTTAGTGGAAATCGTACCAAATGCGAAACCACCTGTTTGTCGAATAATGGATTATGGCAAATTCCAATTTGAAGAAAGCAAGAAACGCAATAAAGCCAAGAAAAAGCAAAAACAGATACAACTTAAGGAAATTAAGTTCCGTCCTAATACGGATGAAGGGGATTATCAGGTAAAACTACGCAACCTGATACGTTTCCTAAAAGATGGGGATAAAACTAAAATTACCTTACGCTTTCGAGGGCGAGAAATGGCGCATCAAGATATAGGGCGACAATTGCTAAAGCGTGTAGAAGCCGATTTAGCTGAATATGGGACTGTTGAACAATTCCCAAAAATGGAAGGTCGGCAAATGGTAATGGTACTTAACCCAATAAAAAATAAAAAATAAATTCTATTTGACAAGCCAAATTTGCAAAAAATTTGGCTTTTTTTAACCAATGCGGAGTATTAATTTATGCCAAAAATGAAAACTAATCGTGGTGCGGCTAAACGCTTTAGGCGCACTGCAAATGGCGGTTTTAAACGCAGCCAGAGTCATCGTAGACATATTCTCACCAAAAAAAGTACCAAACGTAAACGCCAATTACGCTCACCAATCATGGTAGACAAGGCGGATGTCGAAATAGTAAAACGTTTATTACCCTATTCGTGAGGATGACAACAAATGCCAAGAGTTAAAAGAGGCGTAACAGCACACGCTAAACATAAAAAAGTGCTAAAAGCGGCAAAAGGCTATCGTGGAGCTCGCCGAAATGTATTTCGTGTTGCTAAACAAGCAGTTACAAAAGCAGGACAATATGCTTATCGTGATCGTCGCCAACGTAAACGCCAATTCAGGGCTTTATGGATAGCACGAATTAACGCTGCAGCGCGTGAATGTGGATTATCTTATAGTCGCTTTATGAATGGTTTACGTAAAGCCGAAATTGAAGTTGATAGAAAAATATTAGCTGATTTGGCTATCTTTAATAAAGAGGCTTTTGCGGCTTTGGCAGAAAAAGCTAAGGCTAGTTTGGCTTAATAACTTATGTTACGCATCCTCGTTCCCAAGCTGGAGCGAGGTTCTTTATACATAACTTTTTAACCATTTTTTATAGGATTTACGCATTGACAAACGAATTTTTTTGATTTTTTCCTTGGAGTCCAAACGAAGTAAGCGTAGCTAAAGCTTTAGCTTTGGACGGTCCAAACGAAACGAAGTAAGCGTAGCTAAAGCAAAAGCTTTGGACTCCAAGGAATTTATAAATTTTAACAGTTTGTTTTTCTTAAAAAACCTAAACAAACTTCTGCTGTTAGTGTGTAAGTCCTATTTTATTGTTATAGTTCCTACTCAAGAAGGCTTAGCTTAGTTAGCCCAAGCGGAGTTGGAAAACCGCAAAGAGTTTAAGCGAACTGCTGGTGGTGAACATCATCTAGTCATGAGCTATTTTCCTATTTTTTTTTATAGCAGGACGAATCCGCACAGTTTTAACAGCATTATTAGCCATTTGCACAATTTCCACTGGGCAGCCTTCTAATAATAAGGTTGTCTCAGCTTCTGGAATCACTTCTAAGTATTCTAAAATCAAGCCATTAAGTGTTTTTGGCCCCTCTGTTGGTAAGTTCCATCGCATTATTCTATTGAGTTCTCGCACAGTGATACTGGCATCAACCAGAAAGGTGTTGTCATCTTCAGGCTGTATGTCTGGTGTTAAGGTATCTGGATTTGTGGTAAATTCTCCAACTATTTCTTCAAGAATATCTTCAAAGGTAACTAAACCTTGAATATCTCCATATTCATTGACTACTAGTCCAATACGTCTTTTATGTTTTTGAAAATTAAGCAATTGTTGGTTTAATGGCGTGCCTTCGGGGATAAAATAAGGTTCGCGTGCGTTTTTTTCTAAAGCTTCTTTAGTCAGTTCATTATATTTAAATAAACCTAATAATTTCCGTAGGTGAACTAAGCCAACCACATTGTCGATACTGCCATTGTATAAAGGTAAGCGGGTGTGTTGGCTATTAGCTAGTTGTTCAGAAATTGTCTCCAATGGTGCTTTGATATCAATACCAATAATTTCATTACGCGGTATCATAATATCTTCAACGGTTGCTTTTTCTAAATCTAAAATACCTAGTAACATTTGTTGATGGCGTTTAGGAATCAATCCACCCGCTTCATGTACAATGGTACGTAATTCATCAGGGCTTAGGTGATAGCTATCTTGATTTGGATCCGAAAAACCTAGCCATTTTAGTAGGTGATTACCAATATAGTTCACCATCCATACTAAGGGATATAATAATGTCAATAAGGGTTTAATAATCAGTGATGCTGGGAATGCAATTTTTTCTGGATATTGTGCTGCTATAGTTTTTGGTGTGACTTCACTGAAAATTAAAATCACCCCTGTTAATAAGGCGGCAGCTACTGCAATACCAGCTTCTCCCATCAATTCAATCGCAATAATAGTCGCAATTGAGGAGGCTAAAATATTGACAAAGTTATTACCTAATAAAATAATTCCAATCAGGCGATCTGGGCGTTCTAATAATTTACTAACACGCTGTGCGCCCTTATGCTTTTTGGCTGCTAGATGGCGTAAACGATAGCGATTAATCGCCATCATACTGGTTTCCGAGGCTGAAAAAAATCCAGAAGAGAAGATTAGAAAAACTAGTATGCCAAATAAGATACTTATTGGTATATCGCTCAAGGAAAATTAACCTTTAGTTACAGTGGAAATGTAATTAATTATAGACGTACTCTTGTATTCTCGTTTACTCTCAAAGGGCAACCACAAGGGATTGCCTCTACAAACAATGATTTACTGTAGGGGCAATCCGGTTGCCCCTTTTGAACTAGAGTGCGTAACATCAGATATTTAATTAATTTAGCGTGTTTTTTTGATCGGGCGTTGCCAACCATCTATTGTTTTTTGCGGTACACGGCTCAAAGTTAAAGTTTCTGGAGGCGTATCTCGTGTTATGGTAGAACCAGCACCTATAATTGCTCCTTCTCCTACTGTTACTGGAGCAACTAATTGTGTATCGGAACCAATAAATGCCTTATCACCTATAATCGTTTTGTGCTTGTTTGCGCCATCATAATTACAAGTAATTGTGCCAGCTCCAATATTGACTTGGCTACCGATTTCACTGTCACCTATATAAGTCAAGTGATTGATTTTTGAAGCTTGTCCTACTGTAGATTTTTTAATTTCTACAAAATTACCAATGTGTACATTTTCTGCTAATTTAGCTTCTGGGCGTAAACGCGCAAATGGACCAATTTTACAGCCAGCACCAATAACAACATCTTCAATAACGCAATTAGATAAAATTTCAACATGATCAGCAATTTTCGCATTGCGTATCATAGTATTTGGACCAATTTTAACCCGATTACCTAGTATAATATCACCTTCAAGTATTACATTTATATCAATAGTCACATCACGTCCAGTTTTTACGCTGCCACGTATATCAAGACGGGCAGGATCGAGGACTGTAACACCAGCCAGCATAAGATTTTTAACTTGTTGAGTTTGATAATAACGTTCTAGCTTAGCTAATTGAATGCGATCATTAATGCCCATAACTTCATAGACATTATCAGTTGTTGCTGTGTAAATTGGCTGATTTTCTTGCACTGCCAAGTCAACAACGTCAGTTAAATAATATTCGCCTTGGGCATTATCATTATTTAATGCTCCTAACCAACGGCGCAAATGCGCTGCTGGTATTAAGAAAATACCGGCATTAACTTCTTTAATAGCTTGAATACAGTTGTCAGCCTCTTTTTCTTCAACAATACGCTCAACTTGTCCCAGTTCATTACGAACAATTCGCCCGTATCCATAAGGATTATCTAATTTAACCGTGACTATACCGAGACTATGAGGCTCATGTGAACTGCATAATTTTTGCAATAACTTCGGATTGATTAAGGGAACATCACCACAAAGGACTAATACTAGTGCATCATCAGCAATATGCGGCAAAGCTTGTGCCACAGCATGTCCTGTGCCAAGCTGTTGAGCTTGTTCCACCCAATTAATATTAATATCATTGAGTGCCTCACGCACTTGTTCACCTTTATGCCCATACACAATATGTATGCTATCAGGCTGAAGCGTTAAAGCAGTATCAACAACATGACGAATTAAAGGCTTATCGGCAAGTTTATGCAAAACCTTTGGTAAATCAGAAGACATACGTTTGCCAAGCCCAGCAGCAAGAATAACAATAGAAAGTTTCATTTTTTTTATTAGCTTTTCAATTTTTGACTGATATAGAATAACACCAAACCCTTAAGGTTTTCAAAACACTAATCAAGAAAATAAAAAATTTTTCAATAAAAGTCAGCATGTTAAATAAAACCATGCCAAAATAAGTGAACTGTGAAAATTGAAAAAATCAATTTACTAACCATTAATTTAAGACTTACGCATTGACAAACGAATTTGTTTTATTTTCTCCTTGGAGTTCAAAGCTTTAGCTTTGGATGGTCCAAAGCTAAAGCTTTAGCTACGCTTACTTCGTTTGGACTCCAAGTCAGTTATAAATGTTAATAGTTTGTTTTTATTAAAAAAATATAAAAAACTGCTGCTGTCAGTGCGTCATTCCTATATAGATAAATATTTTTTATTGAACCTATTGTTATATAAACTAAAATAGTATATTTTACTCGCAAATCAAAACTTAATTGTCTTGATAATTATTGGCTAGATGTTAAAATAGCTAAAACCGAACACATCAAACATTTAATACTCGCCTAAACTCCGTGTGGCTTAAGATCAAATTTCAGTCAAAATAAAACTATCAATTTAAATCATTTCGATGATATAGTTTTTTTATTAAATTTAATCATCTCACACAATACTAGGACTTACGCACTGATAGCAGAAGTTGGTTATATTTTTTCATAAAAACAAAATGTTACAAATAACTTACTTGCTTGGAGTCCAAAGCTTTAGCTACGCTTACTTAGCTACGCTTACTTCGTTTCGTTTGGACTTTCTAAAGCTAAAGCTTTAGCTACGCTTACTTCGTTTGGACTCCAAGGAGAAACTCAAAAAATTCGTTTGCCAATGCGTAAGTCCTAAATACTTAACCTGACACAATACTTGTGGAGAATTATCAATATGAGCGAACATCTCATTCATGTAACGGATGAATCTTTTGGAGACGAGGTTCTCAAATCAAATATTCCAGTATTAGTTGATTTTTGGGCAGATTGGTGTGGTCCTTGTAAAATGATCAACCCAATTTTGGAAGAAATTGCATCAGAATATGTCGGCAAATTAAAAATTGCCAAGCTGAATATTGATGAAAATAAAAACACACCAACTAAATATGGTATTCGTGGCATTCCTACTCTAATACTCGTGAAAGATGGAGAGCTTGAAGCTACTAAAGTAGGCGCCCTTTCTAAATCTCAATTGAAAGCATTTCTGGATAGCAACTTATAAAATTTTTTAACAAACCTCCTCGCCCACACTTGGTGGGCTTATTTATATACAAATACTGCACATACATAATTCCCTCCGCACCCATCACAAAAAAATTGGGTGCAAGTGCTGCTTATTACTTATTTTATTGTGAATCAATCAAGATCATCCTAATCAGAAATACGTCTCCTACTATTTATATCTGGACACTAGCTAATGAAAGATTATTTCTACTATTATTATGTTTTCTTTTCCTATCATCATTATTATCACTATTAAATATGAATTTAACTGAACTAAAAAAACAAAGCGCAGCTGACTTACTTAAAATGGCTCTTGCCCTCAATTTAGAAGGTACAGCACGATCACGAAAACAAGACATAATTTTTGCCCTACTAACAGCACATGCCAAAAAAGGCGAAGACATTTTTGGTGATGGAGTCCTAGAAATTTTACAAGACGGTTTTGGATTTCTTCGATCTGCTGATAGTTCCTACCTTGCTGGCCCTGATGATATTTACGTTTCCCCTAGTCAAATTCGTCGTTTTAATCTCCGTACTGGTGATACAGTTGCAGGTAAAATTCGTCCGCCTAAAGAAGGAGAACGTTATTTTGCCCTGTTGAAAGTTAATGAGATTAATTTTGAAGACACAGAACAAGCTAAAGACAAAGTCCTATTTGAAAATTTGACCCCCCTATTTGCCAATAAAAGATTGAAATTAGAAATAGGCAATGGCAGTAAAGAAGATTTTACACCACGTATCATTGATTTAGTCGCCCCCATTGGTAAAGGGCAGCGTGGTTTAATCGTTTCCCCGCCTAAATCTGGTAAAACCATGATGTTGCAAAATATTGCAAACTCTCTAGCTATTAACCACCCTGAATGTTATTTAATGGTTTTACTAATTGACGAACGCCCTGAAGAAGTCACAGAAATGATGCGATCAGTACATGGGGAAGTGATTTCCAGCACCTTTGATGAACCCGCTACTCGTCATATACAAGTCGCCGAAATGGTGATTGAAAAAGCCAAACGTCTTGTTGAACATAAAATGGATGTAGTAATTTTACTTGATTCTATTACACGCTTAGCACGTGCTTACAACACTGCCATGCCAACTTCTGGTAAAGTACTCACTGGCGGGGTCGATGCCAATGCCTTACACCGTCCAAAACGCTTTTTTGGGGCAGCACGCAATGTTGAAGAAGGCGGCAGTTTAACCATTATGGCAACTGCCTTGATTGACACGGGATCACGCATGGATGATGTGATTTATGAAGAATTTAAGGGAACTGGCAATAATGAAATTCATCTGGATCGTAAAATAGCTGAAAAACGTATTTATCCCGCCATTAATATCAATCGTTCTGGAACCCGCCGCGAAGAATTACTCATTTCCAAACAAAACCTAAAAAATATTTGGATTTTACGAAAACTACTCCATTCAATGGATGAAATTGCCGCAATGGAACTATTGATAGAGCGTTTAAAAGTTACAAAAACCAATGAAGAATTTTTTAAATCTATGAAACACTAACGAAATTAGGCTTAACAACTAAAGACAGGGATTAGTTACAAAAAAGGATATAAAAATCGCAACCACTTTGATTTTATTTTTTTATAAATTTTTAAATTAGAATTTTTTTGAGCCATTTTTATAGCTAATCCCAATTTTTTATAGCTAATCCCAATTAAAATCTTAAGTTATCTTCCACACCGTCTGGGATTTACACATTGCTTAACTATTTTCTTTCGATAGCGAAAATCCCTATTACCATTTCTAACAGTACAACTACTAGCCTCTATCCATCGGTAGACTTTACCTGAATATTTGTGATAATAGTCACACATAAAGCAACCATTATTAGTCCATCTATAAACTTTTATTTCACAACAGCACATCGGCTCAGGTTTAGCCTTGCAAATTTCATTAATTTCGGATTTTGAAAAACCGTTTCTAAGAAGTTCTAAAATCTCTGATTTACTGCATTGACTGGCTATTACATTTGAACTAACTAATGAAGCGATAACAATAACAAACATTGTCAAAAGAGATTTATTCATCGTAAGATTCCGTTGTTTCCCTGAGTTTTATAGCGTTACCCGATTTAGTTAAGTACAAACCTGCCAGGTTTTTAAAACCTGGCAGGTTGGTACGCTGTATTTTATACAAACGGGTAGTGCTATAAGTACCCGTGCAAGAATAATCTGATATTTTCGCTACGCTTACTTCGCTCCAATATATAAAATCATTCATGGTTCAGTACTTAAAAAGTTCATCGGTCGTCTCAAAACGAGTACCTTCACCAGCTTTGGCATCGTTCAACGCTTTGATTGTGGTATCATTCGGAATGTCTTCTAACTCAAATGGTAAATTTTGGCGCAATTGTACTTGTTGATAAAATAAACTTATTGCTTGACTTGTTGATAAACCAAGCTGTTTAAAAACAGTTTCAGCATTCCGTTTCAATATTGGATCAATTTGTATCGTAAAAGTTTGCGCCTTAAGCATACTCATTTTTCTTTATCCTACTAGGTTAAGTGTACATTAATTTTAACCACCAGTTGTATTCATATATCGCAAAATCTGTGGCTGTCTATCAAGTTCAAAATCATGACCCTTAGGTTTAATCGCCATTGCCTTGATAATACTTTGTTTTAATGGTGTAATATCACCAGGATTCGCTCGTATCACCCGGCGCAAATCCACCGAATGTTCCTGCCCTAAACACAACAACAGATTACCTTCCGTCGTCAAGCGCACACGATTACAACTTTCACAAAAATTATGACTATGCGGAGAAATAAAACCAATGCGCGTATCACTACCTATTCCTATAATTCTATAATACCGAGCCGGCCC
>JALWSU010000029.1 GCA_026993485.1 Thiotrichaceae bacterium
CAAAACCTCTGAGGTTTTTTTTAACAAGGCTAACTTACAAACCTAAGGTTTCCAAAACCTCTGAGGTTTTTTTTTAACAAGGCTAACTTACAAACCTCAGAGGTTTCCAAAACCTCTGAGGTTTTTTTAACAAGGCTAACTTACAAACCTAAGGTTTCCAAAACCTCTGAGGTTTTTTTTTAACAAGGCTAACTTACAAACCTCAGAGGTTTCCAAAACCTCTGAGGTTTTTTTTAACATGGAAATTCAAGCTATCACTACCACACTAAACTAATTACTCATTTTTCCAACTCTGACACCTTAATGGTAAATAAACTTCTGGAACTGTAGTGCGATTTTTACCAATAGCACTCATACCATTCACTGGTTCTGCATATCCACATAACCACGAAATTGGGCTAGTAGGATTTTCTGTTACAACAGCAGGGCGGATACTTAAATATTTTCCTTTAACAAAAGCGTTGACGCGATTGCCTAAGCGAATCTGAATCGCTCCGTTTTCTACGCTTATACCAGTAACAAAGTTACCAATTAAATGCTTAGTTTTTGGTACATTAGCAGTTAAATTATCAGCAGGAAAAGATTTATGAACTTTATAATATTCATTGATAGATTTTTTCACAGTTTCACTAAGTTCCATCGCTTCCTTAATCTGGGTGCGAATAATAACATTTTGGTAAGTGGGAATTGCCATAGAAGCCATAATGCTAATTATAGCAATAACTATCATTAATTCTATTAAGGTAAAGCCTTGTTTAAACATAATTGATTGCCAATTAATCTAATTTGATAAACAGATACGAGGTAAATATACTGATTCAATATCAGTTTTATTTTCACCAACAACAGTCCAGCCCTCCATAGCAGCATAACCACAAACCCAAACTAAGATATTTGTGGGCGGATAGCTATTAACAACAGCAGGGCGTAAAGACAGCGTAGCATTGCCCATATTTTGCTTAAAAAGCACATGAATAGCACCATTTTCTATTTGAATACTTTTAATATATTGTCCACTTAAGTCTTGTGGTTTTGGCAAATTAGCTACTTGGTTATTTTTGGGGAATTTACCATAAAATGAATAATAATCAGCTATAGTTTTAGTAATTCCACCAGTAAGCATAAAAGCTTCACTGACTTTAGCACGCTTCAAATAGTTAGCATAATTAGGTATGGCAACCGCTGCTAAAATACTAATGATACTAATCACAAACATCAGTTCTATTAATGTAAAGCCGTAAGTCGGAGTAGTTTTGATTGGCATAATTTTAGTTCCTAAATCAATGAACCTATCATAAAAATCGGCATATACATAGCAATAACAAATATTCCAATTATAATCGCAATGAATATGATTCCGACAAAATTATAGATTTTGATTATAGGTTTAATCAATTGACATAACTGTTTAGTGTAAACATCAGCTAGTTTAAGCAATAATTTCTCTAGCTGATTAGTTTGCAATCCTATAACTGTGGTATGAATCAGTTTTTTGGGAAAGAAAGCTTGTTGTGTCAAAGCATTAATTAAACTTGTACCAGTCATTATTTGCTGACTCACTTGTTGGAGTACTTTCGCATAAATAGGATTACTCACAGCCTGAGCAGCAGCATCAAAAGCTTTAGCTAAAGAAGCTCGTTGAGATAACATAAAAGCACAAGTGCGTAAACAGCGTGTTAAGGCGACTTTATGATAAAAATCTCCAAACAATGGCAAATACAATTTCACCCGATACCACTGAAACCGCAATAATAATCCCAAACCTAATAATAACAATAGAATCAACCACCTATATTCAACACAAAAATCAGAAATATTGATAACAAAAATCGTGATTATTGGTAAAGATGCTCCAATTTCATGATACATCATGGAAAAAGAGGGAATGACATAAATGAGTAACAAACTAGAAATAGCCAAAAATAGAAGAGTCATAACCATAAAATAACTCAATGAATATCGCAATTCTTGAATTAAATCATTTTCTGGCTCAGTTAAAGATTCGCGGTATGCAGCGAATTGAGACAATGTTATTGCTTGGTTACGCAAACTATCAACCAAAAACGGTTCAAAATATTGTGGATATTTAGCCCAACTATCAGCTAAACTCAATCCATTCTGAATATCAGCTTGAATCGCCGCAATTAATTTGTACATAGCAGGTTTTTCTGGTTCGATTTGAACAATTTCTAAAGCTTTTTTTATGGATATACCTGTTTCCATTAACAAAGCAAGTTCACTGATAAATTGTGTAATATCTATAGATAAAATTGGTTTCATAATCCTCTCTTAAAAGAAATATGTATAGTG
>JALWSU010000030.1 GCA_026993485.1 Thiotrichaceae bacterium
AAAACCAATAACAGCATTCATAGGTGTACGAATTTCATGAGTCATATTAGCTAAAAATTCACTTTTAGCACGATTAGCATTTTCAGCCTCTTCTTTCGCCTGTTTCAATGCTACTTCTGCTTGCTTGCGTTCCGTAATATCTTCTGCAACTTTAAGAAAACTGCTAATTTTGCCATCAGCATTTTTGATCACGGAAAAAGATGCTGATTCCCAATAAAGTGACCCATCTTTTTTCTGGTTCCAAATTTCACTTCTATACTCTTGTCCTGATAAGAGCGCCTTCCATAATTTCTGATAATATTTAGGTAATTGCTGACCAGATTTTAGAATGCGTGGATTTTTACCTATCACTTCTGAAGCACTATAACCCGTGATTTCGGTAAATTTAGGATTTACATATTCAATATTTCCTTGAATATTTGTGAGCATTACGATACTTGGACTTTGTTCGACTGCCATAGAAAGCTGACGAATTTTATCTTCGTATTGTTTGCGCTTGCTGATGTCTTCAACAGTAACCAGAGAATAAATCGGTTTGCCTTCTGAATTATGAATTAATGAGACGACTATATTTCCCCAAAGCTTACTGCCATCTTTTTTTAAATAGCGTTTTTCAAAACAATAATAAGGCGCATCAGTTTTTAAAGCGGTATTTCTTTCCACATCAGTTTTGGCTATATCTTGTGGATCAGTAATATTATCAATTGTTAAATTCAATAATTCTGATTTGGTATAATCTAACATTTTACAAATGGCAGCATTCGCATCAATAATTTTTTTCTTAGTATTAAATACAAATATACCCATCGGTCCTTCAAATAAAGCACGAAAACGTTCTTCGCTTTCTGCTAAATGATTCAAAATTGGCTCCAGCAAATAAATTAAAGAAAATACTCCTATAATTATAATTATTATCGCTACTTCCAATAGCATAAAAATTGTCTTGAAAAAAGGTCGATTGATTTCGCGTAGCTCAATCTTAGCCACAATACCTATATCTAAGGAATTAATAGTTCGATATGCTGCCAGTACTTCCTTTCCGCGATAATCCAAACCCACCATCACCCCAGTTTGCCCTTCAAGTGCTAAGTGCATTGCTTCAGCTTGATGAGAATTCCATGCCACTGTTACAGAACTTTCCAAGCCAATATTATGATTATTTAAAAAAAACTTAATTTGATCACCTTCACGCCGTGCTAAGGTAAATTCACCAGTTTCTCCAAAACCTTTCTGCAATTGAAAGATTTTGATTAACTCATATATATTAGCAATCGTCATTTTTTTATCATTTATAATATTTTTTTGAAGATGATCAATAAAATCTGAATGTATTTGTAGTATTTCTGATAAACGTTTTTCTTGCGCCTTAAAAGCTGTGTCATACCAAAACCAAATCATAATTCCAGAAAGTAACACTGTGAAAATGCTAAAAATAACAACGGAAAATATTATGATTCTGGTATGGTAATTATTACTTGATGGTTTTTTCATTTTATATTCAATGTAATTTTTATATATTTCAATTAGTTGTATTTAAACATTGCCTTGCCTTGCAGGAGCTAAGGTAAATAAATAGCAAAATTTAGGATAATTATAATCATGAAACTTCAAAAAATATATGATGGCTTTGCTGAAACCTATGATCAAAACCGTGGTTTATTTGATATGACCGAAGTTTTTGAGTCTTTTTATGGGTGTTTAGATGTAAAAACTGGGAATTTGCTTGATTTAGGTTGTGGTGCTGGTGAACCATTTGCGCGATTGTTTGTGGATCGTGGTTGGACAGTGACAGGTGTGGATTTTTCTCAGCGAATGTTAGAATTGGCATCCAAATATGTTCCAGAAATGAAAACTATTCATGCTGATATGCGTCAAGTTGAATTTGAACCAAATCAATTTGATGCAATTATTGCAACCTATAGTTTATTTCATATTCCAAGCAATGAACATGCTACTTTGTTTGAAAAATTATATAGTTGGCTTCGCCCAAACGGTAAAGCATTATTTACTTATGCAACCAAAGAATATACAGGAAGTGTTGAATTTGACGGCTACATAAACTTTATGGGACAAGATTTATATTACAGCCACACTAGCCCGGAAAAATTGTATTCAATTTTACAATCAATTGGTTTTCAAATTGAATCCACGAATTATCGAAATATTGGAGATGAGACATTTTTATGGGTTACAGTAAGCCCTAAGGGCTGAAGCCCAAGGTTCAAAGCTAAAAAAGCTAAAGTCGGCTGTTCACCTAGTACATTTAGAGTTGTCCAGAGCCCCCTCCTCTCCCTGGG
>JALWSU010000031.1:0-371 GCA_026993485.1 Thiotrichaceae bacterium
GCCGCTTACCAAGCGGATTCAAACAACTCAGCCAACAATTCTCCTCATACAAGAAATCACAAGCTAAACCACCGATTTGATTTGCAACCGCACTCATCGCCGCACAACTTGCCACACACCTAGCATATTAGAATTGCTGTTTTTAGGACTTACGCATTGACAAAAGATTTTTTTTATTTTATCCTTCTAATCCAAAGCTTTAGCTTTGGACTCCAAGTAAGTTTAAAACTTTAATAGTTTGTTTTTATTAAAAAAACTATCAAACCTCACTTGTCAATGCGTAAGTCCTAATTTTCTATTTATTTCTACGAGTAGTTGTTCTATGCTCCCAATTATTCTGAGCCACGAGAAAAAAGGAATAGAGAATAATT
>JALWSU010000031.1:381-2297 GCA_026993485.1 Thiotrichaceae bacterium
GAATAATTTTGTTCAAAAAAATTTACTAGCTCTTTTATAACAGAATCCAATTCGCCAGCTTTAATAAAATACTCGTTTACTTCTTTTTGCTGTTCATTTTTTATAATCAATCTTCCTTTTTCATTATGTTCAATTAAATAACCTTTCCAATTATCAAAAATTTCGGTTCCCTTCAAAACTTCAAACTTACCAAATCTTTCCCAATTTTCATAGCATTTTTCTATGGAAATATCAGTATCTCCATAAAGTGCATTATCTATTTTCCAAAATAGCTCGGTTTTGTCTAATCCAAATAATTCCGGTTCATTTCTAATACCTTCAAACCATAATAAATCCATTAAAGCACCAAGTGCTGTGCTTAAAGAGGTTTCATCAGAATAATTTCCAATTTCAATTTGATTGACGATAAAGCACAGGTGACCAAATAACCAGTTATCCAGTTCTGGATTAACGTCAAATTGGATCGCAAAAGTATATTTATTACCAATTATCATTTTTTAAATCCTAAATATTTTTTTACATCATTAGGTATATATTTTGGATTCAGCGGATTTCGTTTGTCTCCTGTGCTGCCACTCCAATGAACAACTTCTCCATTATGGTCAGAAAAGTAACGATATATATCACGATCTTTTCCACACGCATACCATGTACCCATGTCACCTCTGATAGCATTTTTATACGCTTCAACAGAATCATAAGGTTCAATACCAGCATTTGGATTGCGGTTATTAGCATGTTTGGGATTTGCTTTATAAGGAGGTCTAATTCTGTTATGAACAGCATCAGGATGATATGGAGTTCCTTTTAATGCAGGAGTCTGTGTAGAAGTAGGTCTATTCCTAACATTATGCACCAACACCCCATCCCCACCCACAAAGTAGTTATGAGCATTGGCAACACTAAAATTAAACACCCGCACCAACCGCACACGAGAATTGACTTCCTCCACAACAACAGTCGTCCCATTATGCAGCACCAGCACCTGACCAACCTTCAAACTCCCAGCAGGATTCCACCCTTTCCCTTTAATATAAAAAGGATGTTCCGCTGTAGCCTCAATCTTCTTTCCTGAACTCAGCGTAATTTCAATCAACCGATAAGATTTCTCTCCCTGAATCAAATTCGTAACTTTCTGAAAACTAGTCGTCCCAGATTTCTCATCAAACGCCAGAACAGAACTTAATATTTAGTTTATACTCAATACCGCAGTTTTTATTTGTTGCATTTTTAATGTTGCCTAAAACCAGCGGGTTAAGCAAGACATCACCCCATGTAGTGCATGTAAGGATTATCTATAACTTATTGATTATTTTATCTTCATAAAAAAATTATAAAAAAACTGCGGTATTGAGTTTTAAGAACAATTTTTCTAATATGTAGGTACATAAAAGTTTTTTAACATTTTTTCAATCCTAGTTTTTTAATTAGAGTCCAAAGCTTTAGCTTTGGTATGACCACCAGCCAAAGCTAAAGCTTTGGACTCCAACATTTCTAAAATGTTAAAATATTTATGTGTATCTACTTAAGTTTTATAAGGGAGCGTATATCAACTGCGTTTTTAGGTGATTTTTCAAATCTGGATCAAATCATAAAAAAATTTATAAATCATGGACGTATCTTTTTCTGGTGATTTAGAAAATCAAGCTTTTTTATAAAATATATATAAATCATGAATGTAGATTTTTAGTGGTATTTTTTAAATGAAGCTAAAATAATAAAAGCAATATAAATCAGGATTGTAGATGTTTTTGGTGATTTTGAAAATGAGGTTAAAATTATAAAACGTTATGAGGTTTTTTTAGGGTACTGATAGGATAGGCAACAAAAATACGCTGCTACCCTACCTGGCTTAACTGTATTCAATTAGCTCTTGTTCTTTTTCATATAGATTATCACTTGTCAAATATTTATAA
>JALWSU010000032.1 GCA_026993485.1 Thiotrichaceae bacterium
CATTTTGCTGAAAACAATAAACCACTAGCAAGCAGTTATGTCGTTTATAGTGGAGAAACAATAGCTTTCAGTGATGGGGTTAAAGCCATTCCCTATACCAAAGTAGCCGAAATTTTTTGATTTTCTTATATGTTACAAAGACCTCCGAGGTTTTTAAAACCTCGGAGGTCTGATTTTATGTTACAAAAACCTCCGAGGTCGGAGGTTTGTTACCCAAACAGGTGAAAGAAAAATGTCAAAAATGCAATATCCACTAACTGAAAAAATCGGTAATCCAGAATTATTAGTTGGGCGTGAAAAGGAATTTAGTAATTTTCACAAATGGATAGCCATGATACCCGACAGACTTTCAAAAAGTCGAGTTATCTTAGCGCGTCGCAAAAGTGGCAAAACTGCCTTTGTACAAAGAATATTTAATCAGCTTTGGAGTGCCAATGGTAAAGTCATTCCCTTTTATTTCGAGATTGCCGATACTAAAATTTGGTATCCAGATTTTGCGGTTAAATACTATCGTAGTTTTGCCTCGCAATATATTTCTTTTTTAGAACGGGATGAGTCATTAATCGGACAACCACTGAATTTACTAGAAATTAAAGAATATGGCTTAGCCAATTCAAATAAACTCTTAGTTCATGATGTAGAAGATATTTTAAACAACAAAGAAATGGGATTGCATGATTCTATGTGGGAAATCGCCAATGCCGCCCCACATCGTTTTGCTGGGATTTTGGATATACGCTTTTTAGTTATTTTGGACGAATTTCAAAATATTAGTAAATATGTTTACCCTGATAAAGATTATAAAGCTGATGCCATTGATACACTCGCAGGCAGTTATCATTCCTATTCCGAATCAAAAGTTGCTCCCATGCTAGTTACAGGTTCTTATTTAGGTTTAATACTGGATATTATTAACAAATACCTAGAAGCTGGTAGATTATCCCGTTTTTTCATGAAACCTTATTTGACACCAGAGGAAGGTTTGCAAGCTGTTTACAAATATGCTGAATTTTATCAACAAGATTTGAGTTTAGAATCAGCGATACAAATCAATGAATTATGTATGTCAGATCCATTTTTTATTTCTTGCGTAATCCAAAGTAACTTTGAAAACAAGGATTTGCGTACAGTTCAAGGAGTGGTTGACACAGTAAATTATGAAATTTCGGATCGAAATTCTGAAATGTCAGTTACTTGGGGAGAATATATTGAAGCCGCTGTTGAACGTATTAATGATAAACATGCTAAACATATTTTATTGCATTTGTCGAAACATAATCAGCGTTATTGGACTCCTCAAGAAGTCAAGGATTCTTTAAATTTAGAGTTGGGAGTCAATGAAGTTCATAGAAGAATGCTAAGTTTAGTATCTTCGGATTTATTGGTGCAAGGAAATGCAAATATTGATTTTCGAGGTTTACAAGATGGTACTTTGAATTTAATTTTGAGAACTCTATTTGAAAAAGAAATCAATAATTTTGAGCCTGATTTAAAAGCGGATTTTTTGGCACAAATTCAGGCGCTGAAAACTAAGGAGCGACAATTGCAAGGGATGATTAATCATTTGTCGGGGAAATTGGCGGAATCGCAATTGGCTTTGGCTTTTTTGAATAAGAAAAGTTTTGCTTTGTCGGATTTTTTTCAGGGTGTAGTTGATGATACGCCTTTGACTATTACTAAGGTTAAACAGCGAGTTAGTTTTGAAACAGAAGCTGGTAAAGTTATAGAATTTGATGTTATGGCTGAATCGGAATCTGGGCGGGTGGTTTTGGTAGAGGTTAAAAAGACTAAGAGTAAAATCGGTTTGAAAGTAATTAAAGCTTTTGAAGAAAAATTAGCGGTTTTTGGGCAATTGTTTCCAGAAACCAAGATTTTGCCCGCATTTTTTTCGGTTGGCGGTTTTACTCAAGAGGCTTTGGATTATTGTCGGCAGCAGGGAATTGCTACGGCGGAGATTATTAAGGTTTTTAGTTGAAATTGGTGTTAAGTATCTAACCTTGGAGTCCAAAGCTTTAGCTTTAGCTACGCTTACTTCGTTTGGCTGGTCGCCCAAACGAAGTAAGCGAAATAAAGTAAGCGAAGCTAAGCTAAGCTAAAGCTAAAGCTTTGGACTCCAAGTAATTTATAAATTTTAACAGTTTATTTTTATTAAAAAAACTAAAAAACTTCTGCTTTAATTGCGTAATCCTTTTTTTATCAAGCATTTACAAAAAATTAACTTTAATATGTAAAATATACTTGACTTTTTATATAAGAATTTAGTAATATTTGTAACCGCTGAAATGCTTATATATTTATTCTCAGCTAAGTAATAAATGTAACAATATAAATTGCGAGGAGATATATCATGAAACGGCTCGTACATTTAGTTGCAGTAATGTTACTTGTTGGAAGTACCGCTATGCTTGCACCAATAAATGCACATGCATGGTGGGGGGGTTCCCCTATGGGTTGGATGAGTAGGATGATGCATGGTGATGGATGGGATGATTATTATTATCCCTATTATGGCTATTATCCCTATTATGGATATTATCCCTACTGGGGTTATCCTTACTATGGTGGATGGGGTTATCCTTACTATGGTGGATGGGGTTATCCTTACTATGGTGGATGGGGTTATCCTTACTATGGTGGATGGGGTTATCCCTACTATGGTGGATGGGGTTATCCTTACTATGGTGGATGGGGTTATCCCTACTATGGTGGTTATTTAGCCCAACCCCAAGGATGCAATACTTGTTCTGCCCCAGCTACTTCTAAAGCAGAGAAATGAACTTAAAATCACACTATAAGTGATAGTAAGTAAATATAATAGCCTCTGAGTTGTTTTTTCGCTCAGAGGTTTTTTTTTGCTATTTTAATTACAAACAATAATTTTTCCTTGACAAACAACGCTAGAAAAATATTTTTTTAGGATTGGTACATAATCTGCCGTTTTCCAGTTACGTTGCCAACAGCCTTTTTTTGAAATGCTGGCTATACCAGATTGATTACCTTCATATACTGTGAAATAACAGGGTACTTGGTAGGAGGCACATAATGCAATCAAGTTACGCATGGCTTGCCCATCATCAATAACATTTAAGACATTATTACAAACGATTATATCTGGATTACAAGCTAAGGCTTCAGCATTTTCGGCTTCAGTTCGGTTAAATTTGTCATAAACATATAATTTTACACCTAAACCTGCTGCGTAAATTTTATTTGCATCATATTTTCCGCCACCAATGTCGAGAACTGTTAAGCCAGCAAATCGGGGTAAAATTGCTCTTATAGCAGGATTAACTTGATTAATACTTGTTGCAGCACTGCTCATTTGTTGCATGTTTTTAAGTCTTTGAATCAATTTTTCTCCAAAAAAGTTTTGTCTTTAAAAAGGCTTGCCATGCTTTTTCTAAAGCGTTTTTATGTGTAAGTTCTTGATGGGCATACCAGCCTTTTAAAAAGAGTCTGGCAGGTGCATTGTTATCTAATCCAGCTTTATCAAGTAAAGAATTGGCAACATTGGTATCATTAAGTATGCCGAGTTCATCTTGTAAATTGGAAAGGCTTTTGGCATAAGTGCGCGTAGCTTCAGATGGATACAGGGCAGTAAAAAAACGAGTTCCGTAAGCCATTTTTTTAATGTTAATCCGCAAGTTATGTAATTGTTCTGGATTAAGTTGGGATAAGTTTTTGCCTTGCTTGGAAACTCGTTGATGATGCTTGTTGAGGATTTTAGTAGCAAAATTTTTGATAGGGCTATCTAATTTTTGCAAAGTCTTGGCATTTAAATTTTTTCTCCAATGACGCTCTGTCAACCATTGCCCTAATAATAGTAAGAGACGAGTATAACGCTGAGAGCGCATCGCTTGACGTACTTCTACATAAGCTTGTGCTTGCAAAGTTGCGACGGTTGATTTTAAATTTTGCAAGATTGATGATTGTATTTGTTGTAAATTTAAGATAAATACATCCCAATCTCGTGCTACTCCGAGTACCGAGCTTATCCAGATTATATCGTGGCGTAATTCGGTATGTGTTTCATAGGGAATCAAGGATTTATATAAATGCAGACAGGAACGCAAGCGACGCAAAGCAACCCGCATTTGATGAACACCTTCAATGTCTTTACCATATAAAACAATATCTTCATTTGCTTGTAGGTGTGACAGACAATAGGAAATTATATAAATGAAAGCTTGTTCAGTAGTCATTTTTGACTGCAATTTCACTGTTCCAGCTTTGTGAAATGTTAGCCTTGGAGGATTATGTAGGGCATAACCACGCTCAGCTTTACTTTTATTTTCAATAATTAGGGGTATATCGGTTTGTAAATTTAATGCCAGTTTATAGAGTTGACTAGGCTTGCCAACTTTGAGTTCTAGTTCAAGTTCGCTGATTGGAGATTCCGCCGTTTTGCTTTGCACTTTACCTTGATCAAGTGCTACTTCAATTTTGCTACCGTCGTCAAGTTGCAAATTCCAAGTAGTTCGTTGAAAATTGGTAGTAAAGATTACTTCTACCTGTTCTAAAGTTTTTTTCTTTACTGGTAGTGCCTCTTTTGGAAATTTGGAATAATCTGGGGTATCAGCCGTTATTTCATTTTCCCATTCTTGACGCTTATGCAAGCCACCTAAACTTTTGCTTGCCGTTTTTATGGTTTGTATTCGTTTTTTGCCAATCTGCCGTACCCGTAAGCCAATGCCTTGTTTCAATAAATCATGCTGAGGAGTATCAAAATAGCTATTGCACAATTGCTGTGTTTGAGTCTGGCTTGATTGTAATAGTGGATGTTGCAGCAATTTGCTACAATCTTCAGGGGCAATGTATAACTTGAGTTCAGTTTCAAGAGACATGAGATTGATTAATTCGTATTTATAAAAAAAAGCCCTTGGGCTATTTAGTTTCACAGGGCAACCACAAGGGATTGCCCCTACATCATTGTTTGTAGGGGCAATCCCTTGTGGTTGCCCGATGAGGCTCCAGTTAGCTTCAGGGCTTTTTTTATATGAGCGAGTTTTATAAACCACATACACCACTTGGGCAACAACTACCAGTGGCACAACTTGGTTCGGGATTTTTCAAACTATTACTGTTGATGAATTGCCCACCAGTGATTAAGCGTTCTACAGGGCTATTAGCAGAAATACCATCTAAATCTAGTCCAGCTCTTTCACAAACCTCACCCCAAGTAGTTAATTTTTCATTCATTGAGTGGTTTACTTCAACAACACGATTATTTTCAATACAGCGATAATCATAACTTGGCATCAAAATTCTCCATTAAATTTGAGTGAACTAACAATGGCTTATTAGAGTTGTTGTCAAATAATTTGCACTCATTGTCTGAACCTTGATTTTAAGGGATTAAAAGGATTTACAGGATTGTTGCTGCTTAGAAGCGATTGATTAAACAATCCTTACAATCCTTATAATCCTTTGTAATCAAGGTTCAGACAATGGAAACCGTAAGATTGGTTTTATTTTGCAACACCTTTATTATAGGGATATTCAATCCGATTCTAAAGTATTATCCCAACACACTTCTAAACACAAAATACAGCAAGGCTGCAATCAACGCCGAAGCAGGCACAGTAATCAACCAAGCCATTATAATCTTGATTAATAAATCTCGTCTGACATATTGGCGTTTTTTAATTTTTTCTAGTTTTTTCCTTTCTTTCTTTGATAAAACTAATTCCAAATCAACTTCCATGTTTTGCAATTTCTGTTGTTTAGCAGCAATTTTCGATTGAAAACGCTTGATTTCATTTTCATCTGTGAGTTTAGACAGTTTTTTATTCCACTTAGCGATTTTTTTATTAATACACTTGATATGATGAGCTTTCACCCCCTCAATTTCATCTTTGTACTTTTGATAAAGATAATAGCGTAAATAACCCACACCAAAAACACCGCCAATTGCAATATGGGTTGAACTTACTGGCAAACCCAGCCAAGATGCAATAATCACAACTATTGCCGAAGACATCGCAATTGACCAAGCTCGACTCTGATCCAAGTCAGTAATTTCACTACCCACCGTTTTAATTAGTTTGGGACCATAAGTTGCCAATCCAACGGCAATACCTAAAGCACCAATCACCATCACCCAAAGTGGAATCGCAGCTTTACTCGCAATTGAGCCACTTTGTAAAGCCTCATTAATAGCCGCAACAGGACCAATAGCATTCGCAACATCATTGGCTCCATGAGCAAAACTCAAGAGTGCAGCAGCAAAAATTAAGGGCAGAGTAAAAAGTTTATTAATGTCTTTTTTACTATCGGAAATCTTTTGGGAGGCTTTTAAAATCAGAGGTTTTACTATAAGGTAGGTGGCAATACCAAAAACACTGCCAATCATGATGGCGGTTGCCAAATCAATTTTTATTAGTTTTTTCAGCCCTTTAAGTGCTAAATAACTAATAAATGTAAATGCCATCAGGGCAATTAAAATTGGAACAGCCTTTTTAGCCGCCTCTAGCGTTTCTTCTTTATGAAAAATACTATGTTGGATAATATACAAAAAAAGTGCCGCTATTAGTCCGCCTAAAATGGGGGAAATAACCCAACTTGCCGCAATTTTTCCCATAACTGCCCAATTGACAATTTGCCATCCACTTGCCGCAATGCCTGCACCCATGACACCTCCGACAATTGAATGTGTCGTGGAAACTGGCGCACCAAATGCGGTTGCCAAATTTAGCCAAAGTGCGCCGCCCAATAAGGCAGCTAACATAATCCAAATAAAAACCGACGTTTCTGCAATTAACTGTGGATCAATAATCCCTTTTTTTATTGTACTAACAACGTCTCCACCAGCAATTAATGCCCCACAAGCTTCAAAAATGGCAGCTATAATAATCGCACCAACTAAAGTCAGTGCTTTTGAACCCACTGCGGGGCCAACATTATTAGCCACATCATTAGCACCAATGTTAATTGCCATATAGCCACCAACTATGCTGACAAAAACTAATAATGTGATTTGTGACATACCTATGTTATTCAAAAATGTATAACCGCCGATAATACATAGGAAAATTATCGCGGCACCGAGTTTATAAAAATTGCTAGTTATCATTATTTGGATTTCAAGCTTATTATAAAAATTATATTTTATAACAAAAAAAACGGTTTTTTCAAAAAAAAAGGGCAACCATAAAGGATTGCCCCTACAACAAACCGTCCTGTAGGGGCAATCCCTTGTGGTTGCCCATATGGCAAAATCTAAAAAAAATTATGGTTCACGACTTATTTATCTTCATCACAAGATACAGATTTTTTTTCTTCTTTGAGCCGCTCAGCGATTTTTTTGATCTCTTTAAATTCTTCAAACTTAGCTCCTTCAGTTTGCCGAAATTCATCATAAACATTCAAAAACTGTTTTTGAACGCTAGCATCACTTTCAAAAATCATCCCTTGAACGCCAACATTAACCAAAATTTTAGCCGCTTCTTGAAGCATTTCTATCTCTCGCACTTTTTTAAGTGAGCTATCTGATACCAATGTTAAAATCGTACTACCTTTAGGTTTATTGATTTTTGCCTGAAATATCAACTGATTAACCCTAGCTAAATAGGGGCTAATTACATCAAAAGAAATGTATTGGCAGCGAGTACGTTTAAGCTGATCAACTTGGGTTTGATGTTGCTCAAAAATATTTTTTTTGCCTGAATCTTCGTCAGCATCAGCGAGAAATTTTTCATCTAAAAAATTTTCTCTGTCAAGCTGAGATTCTTTTAATTGCTTGTATTTATTGAGTATTGCATCAACTTCCTCTATTTGTGGAATGGCTATTGTATTTTTCTCTTGCTGAGAAATGGCTTTTTGACGCTCATATTCAGAACATTTAGCATGTGTCATTTTCAAGCACTTATCTTCAAATTCGCTTTTCCATTGAGTTATAGACTTAAGTTGATGTTTCTGTTTCAATGCTTGAATAACTGTTTCATCTATCGCCAACCATTGGGATAAAATCTCGGTTTGTTGAGTGCTTTGATAGCCCTCTTTGAGGATTTTGCGAACCAGTTTTAAATTGCCCTCTTGTTTTGCGTAATTCGCACTTTTTATATAGCCCTCAACAGATTTTTTCTGAGTTTCGCTTATAGTTTCGCCTGTAGTTTTACCTGTAGTTTCAGTTTCATGCGCGGGCTGTTTCGGTTGCTGTGAGCTAGACGACGGTACCAGCTCAGTATCAAGCACAGGAGCTTGAGCAGAATTTGCTGGAGCCATGTTAATCAGCCAAAATAGGCAGATTAACATGATAATGGTTTTCATCATATAATATTTCTCCTAGTTTTCTTTTAAGATAGAACTTACGCATTGACAGTTGAGTTTATATAGTTTTTTTAATAAAAACAAATTGTTAAAATTTATCACTTACTTGGAGTCCAAAGCTTTAACTTTAGCTACGCTTACTTCGTTTGGACGGCACCAAAGCTAAAGCTTTGAAATACAAGGATAAAATAAAAAAATTAGTTTATCAATGCGTAAGTCCTATAGACTTAAGACAAGTGATTTTTAAACTCAATCATAATTGTGCATAGTATATAGTTTAGTTTCTCAATCCGCATTTGTCTGTAAAAATTTTTTATTTAAATATATTTGTTTTAGCATTCATTATGACCACAAATAATTTGCAAGTAGATGAAAACATAGAAGATATAATCGTAGACTATTTATGGCAGCATCCAGATTTTTTCAATTATCACAAAGACTTATTAGCTATAATGACAATTTTCCAAGACAGCGAGGTTGCAGCATTACATGAAGAAAACCAGAAATTACAACAACAATTAAAACAACTAATTCAAATTGCTAAAGAAAATGATAAACTTAATCAACGCATTCAACGTTTAATTGTTGCCCTAACAGCTGTTACAGGCTTAGATGAATTTTTTCAAACCTTATACAATAATTTATCTAAAGAATTTAATAATGATAAAGTAGTACTGCGTTGGTTTGAATTACCTGGTCCATCTTTAGCTAATTACCCCGAATTTGTAGAATATGATGCAGAGATATTCGCCTTATTTGAAAATTTCTTAGAGTCAAATCAACCTATTTGTGGACAATGTCCGACCAAAACTATGGATTATTTATTTCCAAATAGCGAAATCGGCTCTGCGGCGCTAATTCCATTAGGACAAGCACAAGGATTATTAGCAATGGGTAGCTATGATCCATTACGCTATCATTCTGATATGGCCACTGATTTTCTTCAATATTTGGGTGAACTAGTCAGTCATTTAC
>JALWSU010000033.1 GCA_026993485.1 Thiotrichaceae bacterium
GTTCTAGGCTGATACCATTATCTGTATATGCCAAAGCTGAAGCTTTGGACACCAAGGAATTGTTTAAAGTTTGAAGATAATCGTCACGCGAAATGGCACGGGCATTTACTCGTAAACTCATGGGCGGATGGCTATTATTCGCTTCGGCAATACTTTGCCATTGTGAGGGCCAATTTTTTTGTAAGGCTTTGATTAGCCAAGGCGGATGAGCTAACTTGACATTGATATTTTTATCCACTTTTGCTAGTAAGGCTGGAGCTTGACGTTGAAAATTTCGTAATACGCCGTTGACTAAAGCTGTTGCCCAAGGTTTCTGAATGGTACGGGTGACATTCACTGTGGCTGCTGTAGCCGCATGGGGCGGAATGCGTAAATACAAGTGCTGATATAATCCGATTAATAATAAGGCTTGAATATCATAATCTTTATCTTTAAAAGGCTTGCGTAGTAGCACATTTAAGATTGCCTGTAAGCGCGGTTGCCAACGTAATACGCCATAACATAGGGCTTGAGCTAAAGCGCGTTCGCGGCTATCTTTTAGATTAGATAGAGTTAGGCAATCAGATAAAGAACGCTTATGAGCTATCACTTGGGTTAAAATTTGGGTGGCGACACTGCGAGCATCCATGAATTTATTTGATCCATTTTGGGTGAGCATTTAGAAAATCGCCAACGGCAATTGCTTTCCCACC
The DNA here is from genome assembly GCA_026993485.1 of Thiotrichaceae bacterium. GTDB lineage: Bacteria > Pseudomonadota > Gammaproteobacteria > Beggiatoales > Beggiatoaceae > JAUXCJ01. The sequence goes on from JALWSU010000033.1 coordinate 693, forward strand.
AGCTCGTTGCACAGTCAATAAACGCAAAATGCCTTCTCCGGTGACGACATCAATACCATCACGTTGAGCATGTATAACACTGCCGATTTTGAACTTGTGTGTAGGCTCATTGATTGCCTTCGCTGCCCAAATGCGTAGGGTTTGACCAAAAAGTTTAGCTTGAGCAACTGGCCAAGGATTAAAAGCTCGAACTTTGCGCTCTAAAACGATTGCAGGTTCTTGCCAATCTAATTGCGCCTCAGCTTTTTCTAATTTTTTCGCATAAATCGCCAAATTCTCATCCTGTGGAGTAGCAGGCAAAGTTTCAATTTCATCTATGTTATTAGCTAACAGTTTTGCACCTAAATCGGATAAGCGATCATGCAAAGTTTGTCCTGTATCATCAGGCAAAATTTCACAACTCGCAGTTTTGAGCATGGCACCAGTATCTAGCCCAACATCCATTTGCATCAAAGTAACACCTGTTATAGTATCACCTGCAATTAAGGCGCGTTGAATCGGTGCCGCTCCACGCCAGCGCGGCAATAAAGAAGCATGTACATTAATACAACCAAAACGCGGCATTTCTAGCACCGTTTTTGGTAATAATAGCCCATAAGCTGCAACAATTATCAAATCAGCTTGTAATGCTTGCAGTTGAGCTTGGCTATCGCTATCTTTGAGGCTAACAGGTTGATAAACCTTAATTCCGTGTTCTAAGGCTACCGATTTGACTGGACTAGCTTGTAATTTCCGCCCACGTCCAGCTTTACGATCTGGTTGCGTATAAACCGCAGAAACTATATGCTTGGAATTCAAGAGGGCAAGTAAACTTGGCACCGCAAATTGTGGAGTACCAGCAAAAATAATACGTTTTTTAGTCATCTAGTTTTATGAAGATTTCCCTTTTTTTAGTTTTTTCAGTTTTTTGCGAATGCGTTCACGTTTGAGGGATGATAGATAGTCCACAAATAATTTACCTTTAAGGTGATCCATTTCATGCTGAATACACACAGCAAGCAAACCATTAGTTGCCAAGCTGAAACTTTCACCCTGTTGATTAAGGGCTTGTACCGTGATAGATTCTGCACGCTCGACATCTTCATAAATCTCTGGTACAGATAAGCATCCTTCCTCAGTGTGTTGTTTCCCTTCTTGCTTAAGTAGTACTGGATTAATCAAACATAAGGGTTGATTTTTATCTTTTGAAATATCAATCACAATAATTTGTTGATGAATATCAACTTGCGTGGCTGCTAAGCCAATACCCGGAGCCTTATACATAGTATCAAACATATCAGCAATGATTTGACGTATGCCATCATCAACTTGTTTGACAGGTTTGGCTTTGGTACGCAATTTGGGATCGGGGAATTCTAATATTTTTAGTAATGCCATAAGTGTTTATTCAAATTGTAATATAATCAAATTACTCTCGTTCCCACGCTGGAGCGTGGGAAAATGCTCCAAAGGGCAACCACAAGGGATTGCCCCGACAAACAATGATGTAGGGGCAATCCTTTATGAGGGCAACCACAAGGGATTGCCCCTACAAACAATGATGTAGTGGCAATCCTTTATGAGGGCAACCACAAGGGATTGCCCCTACAAACAATGATGTAGGGGCAATCCCTTGTGGTTGCCCTAGCGTGGGAACGAGAAAATAATAAAATTAAATTATATTCCATTCTATTGAAGAAATTTACAACTTTCAATTTTAAGATTAAAACATGCTAAATAATTATCCAGATACAACTATATTAAAATACCGTCGTGAGCGTTTAATTGAGGAACTGCGTCGTCAAGGCATTTCAAATCCAAAGGTTTTAGAAGTGATGCGTAACACTCCTCGACATATTTTTATTGATGAAGCTTTAGTTAGTCACGCATACAGTAATAATGCTTTGCCCATTGGATATGGGCAAACTATTTCCCAGCCTTATATTGTAGCGCGTATGACTGAAGCTCTACTCACAGAGGGAACTCCTGATAAAGTATTAGAGGTAGGCACTGGTTGCGGTTATCAAACCGCTGTATTAGCACAATTGATTAATAATGTCTACAGCGTTGAAAGAATAAAAAAACTAGCCGATAAAGCCTGTAACACTTTGAATAAATTAGAACTTTATAATGTGTTATTACATCATAGCGATGGACATTGGGGTTGGCCAAAAAAGGCACCCTATCAAGGTATTATGGTTACTGCTGCACCAACAACGGTGCCAAAACAGCTATTAGAGCAATTAGCAATTGGTGGACGCTTAATTATTCCAGTAGGCCCCCGCGGTCAGCAAGAGCTATTAAAAATTATTCGTACCCGTCGCCATTATGAACAATATATATTAGATAACGTCACTTTTGTACCAATGCTCGAAGGCTTAGAATAATGTCAAAAAAATCAGCACTATTAATTCTTAATAGTATCACTCTCCTAGTGTTTTTGTTGTTATTATATAATTATATACACGAGCAAAATAATCAGCTAGAAACAAATCAACAGGCTGTAATGCGTGTAGCTACGCAACAAATCAACAAAATGTTCAGTAAACTGTCCACCATTGCTCATACAATGGCAGATGATTTGACTACTGGAAAATTACAGCGTACCCAAATTATGGAGCGTTTAGAAAAAAATTTAGAAAAAACTCCTTATCAATATGGGATGGGAGTTGCCTATGTTCCTTATGTGAATACTCCAGAAATGAGACGACGCTCGCCTTATTATTTGAAAAACTTTAAAAATCAAGAAGAATCACTATTAGAATTCACAGTTCCCTGTTTTTATCGTGAGCCAACTACTCAAATGCTTTTGCAAAAATGCATTGTATTTGTAGACTATTCTAAAAAAATGGCAGCATTGCCTATGACTGTTGCTGTAACTCAAAATCAACCAAAACTATCGCACATCCTGATTAAGCTCTTACCATTATTTGTTATACTCGGAATGCTTTTTGCAATTCTGTTACTATTAGGAAAGGTTAAAAGTTTTAGCAAGGTAATCGCACCATTAATTCTCCTGTTTTTAGCAACTATCCTTGCACATATTGGATTAAAAACCGAAATTAATCCTGTCAACCCTTGGGAATTCACCTATCTTGACTATTTTTACTTAGTAACTTATATAGCCATATTAGCCGTTGTTAGTAGTTACCTTATCTTTTATAATAATAGAACCTGAAAATTTTATTAATTAATTTTTTTTATTAGGATAAATCACATGAACAAAGGCACTAAAAGCCTATTTACCTTTATCATCTGCCTGATTATCGCAATCACACTTATACTAAGTTTTACAATTTACAGCATCATCGCAAAAGGCAATGAAGATATTGCCAAATATCGCACTGAAGAAATTCAGAGAATCAAGCAATCCTTGAAAGACTATGTAGATTTTGCTTATGCCACAATAGAAGCCAATCATAAAAATGCCATGAACCAGGCATATTTAGAAAGATATTATGGCCGCCCACTAACTAACATTATTGATGTGGCTGAAAACATCCTTAAATCCAAAAATGCCGCCGTCAAAACTGGCGAACTGACACTCCCAGAAGCACAGGCTCAAGCATTAGCCGAGATAAAAACAATTAGATACGACAATGGTAAGGGACACATTTGGATTACTGACACCACCCGCCCTTATCCAAAAATGATCATGCACCCAATTAATCCCTCACTGAATGGGCAAATTTTAGATGATCCTAAATATAACAGCGCAATGGGCAAAGGACAAAACTTTTACAGTGCCGCCGTAGAAATTTCCCAAGCACATGGAAAAGGCTTTGTCAATTATCTCTGGCCAAAACAAACTCCAGAAGGTTTAATTCCTGACGTACCTATGCTCGCTTATACACGAATATTCCCCGAATGGAATTGGATTATCGGCACCAGCGTTTATGTTGATGATGCTATGATTGATGCCTTAGAAAAAAGTAAAGACCAAATCCGACAAATGCGTTACCACAATGGAGAAGGTGTTTTTTGGATCAACACAACTCATCTGAAAATGATAGTAGATCCAACTCGCCCCTTACTTGAAGGACAAATTTTAACTGGCAAACTTAAAACCCTATTTGAATCCTTTGTCAAAATCTGTCAAAACCAAAATGGTAGTGGATTTAAAGAATATAAATGGCCAAAACAAGCCGTCGGTGGAGTTACCATTGAAGCACCTAAATTATCCTATGTGAAATTATATGAACCATTAAATTGGATAATCGGCACTGGTGTTTACACTGACAGTATAGATAAAGCCGTTGAAGAACGAAAAGAACTAACAAAACAACAGATTCTAGTTTTAAGTGCCAAAATTATTGGCATTGCGGTTCTGATTATTTTATTGATTGGTATCGTGAGCTACATCATAAACCGCTATCTATCAAACAGAAAGAAAGTTGCCATTCCAGAACAATCACAATCTCTCATGTCAGAAGTAACAGCTGCTACTGAAACTCTTACCAATGAAGTTCAGGAAGAACCAGAGTTTACTACTCCAGTGAAGGAAAACATTAGTCAGCCTCAACAACAGGCAACAATGATGCCAATGACAGCAGAAGCAGGCATGTTGCCAACTGCTGATTGCATAAAAATGGTTCAAGAAATAACCAAAACCTTGATGACAGAAAATAGCAAATTACTAGCAGCGGCTATCAAACAAGTACCCAACAATACCGATGAAAATCATCAATTTGAGGTTGCAAATCAAATTTTAAGCAACAAGACTCATCAAACCATTGAGAAGATTAAAAAGCAAGTTCAAGCCGATAAATCCTCGACGACAGGGAAGGTTATGGGTAACTTAAATCAAATGGTGACTCCATCCAAATCCTAAAATCAGACCTCCGAGGTTTTAAAAACCTCGGAGGTCTTTAATCATGAATGAGAACAACCAAATCAATGACAACCAACTGGGATTCCAACCAATCAAAAGCACTTTACAATATTGACTACTGGAGCGATGGTTATTTCGACATCAACTCAAATGGCGAAATCATCGTTTCTCCAAATCCAGAAGAATCTACAACAATCAATCTCTACGAACTAGCTCAAAATTTCACCGCTAACGGCTTATCTTTACCAGTTCTAGTTAGATTCCCCAACATTCTACAGCACCGTGTGAAAAAACTGCAAAACGCTTTCGCCCACGCGATGCAATTAGAAAATTACAATGCCAACTATACCCCCGTTTACCCCATCAAAGTTAATCAACAACATCATGTTATTCAAGAAATTTTAAACACTGGACACGGGCAAATTGGTTTAGAAGCAGGTAGCAAACCAGAATTAATGGCAGTATTAGCACTAGCTCCTGCCAATGGCGGAATTATTATTTGTAACGGCTACAAAGATCGTGAATACATACGTTTGGCACTAATTGGACAACAAATCGGTTTATCTCCTTATTTAGTTATTGAAAAAGCTTCAGAATTAAACCTAATTATTGAAGAATCCCAAAATCTTAATATCACTCCTCGACTAGGCATACGAATACGCTTAAACAGTATCGCCCAAAGCAAATGGCAAAAAACTAGCGGCGAAAAAGGTAAATTTGGACTTTCAGCAGCACAAGTACTAAAAATAATCAGCCAGATAAAAGAAGCTGGATTCACCGATTGCTTACAATTGATGCACTTCCATATAGGATCACAAGTTTCCAATGTCCGCGACATTCAAAATGCACTCCGCGAAGCCGCTCGTTATTACGCCGAACTACGGGCATTAGGCGCAGCAATTCAAACAATAGACATAGGTGGCGGATTGGGCATTGATTACGAAGGCACTTGCTCACGCAATTATTGTTCAATCAACTACAGCATCCAAGAATATGCCAACAATGTTGTACATGAATTTGGAGAAATTTGTAACAGCCTCGACTTACCCCAACCCAATATCATCACCGAATCTGGGCGAGCAATGACAGCCCATCATGCCGTACTTATTACCAATATCATTGATATTGAACCAGTTCCAGTTGTACCAGAACCACAACCACCTAGCGAAGCAGACCCCAATATTATTCAAAACCTCTGGTATGGCTTAAACAACTTAACCCAACGCTCAATCATTGAAGCCTACCATGATGCGGTTTACTGGCTCAGCGAAGCCCACACTATGTTTACACATGGCATATTAAGCCTGAATCAACGCGCCCACGCTGAAGAACTATATTATGCAACCTGCTGGCAAGTACGCTCCTTATTAAACCAACAACCCAATTCACACATTCACCGTGAAATTCTTGACGAACTGAATGAGAAACTAGCCGACAAATACTTTTGCAACTTTTCCTTATTTCAATCCGTACCTGATGCTTGGGCAATTGACCAATTATTCCCAATTTTACCCCTACACCGCCTGAATGAATACCCAGAACGTCGCGCCACATTGCAAGATTTAACCTGTGATTCTGATGGGCAATTTGAAAATTATATTAATAGTGAAGGTATCAATACTAGCTTACCCGTCCATGTACCCAATTCAGATAAACCCTACTTATTAGGCATATTTTTAGTCGGCGCATACCAAGAAATTTTAGGCGACATGCACAACCTATTTGGCGACACTGATTCCGTAAATGTTCATATCACAGCCGATGGCACATACGAATTAGTATCCCCTCTTGAAGGCGATACCGTACAAACTATGCTTCAATATGTAAACATTGATACCAGATTTTTAAGAAATAGCTATAGAAAAAGATTACAAGCAGTAGATTTAAGCACCGAACAACGTCAATCATATTTGCGCGAATTAGAAGCAGGATTGGTGGGATATACTTATTTAGAAATGTAAATTATTTACTCGTTGCCAAGCTCCAGCTTCACTGCCATTAAGAAAAACCTCCGAGGAAAACCATACCTCGGAGGTTATCAAACTATACTCAACACATTAACAAATTTAGCTCAATATAGATTTCTCAAACTTGGAGTGCAAGGTTACCTTGCACAAGTGGGTCGTACAAGGTAACCTTGTACTCCAGTTCAAAAACCAATTGTTCAAATTGTGAAGGTGCAGAGTATAACGACCTCCGAGGTATGGTTTTCCTCGGAGGTCTGATTTTAAGGCTTAACTTAAACGAAAACAAATTCTGAGCCAATGTCCAACAAAAAACATCTCTTTGAAATATATAAAAGTAGCCTCAAAGCTGTCAATGGACGAACTAGAGTTGCAGCTTATTTACGGGAACACCCTTTTTACAATTCCCTAGCTCTAATTGCTATTGGCAAAGCTGCTGCTCAAATGGCAAAGGGGGCGTTTGATGTTTTCAATAGTTCGCAAATTAGCCAAGCTTTATTAATTACCAAGTACGGGCATTTAGAAGATTTAAAATCTTATCCGATTTTATGTTTAGAAGCTGCTCATCCAGTTCCAGATGCTTCTAGTCTTGCGGCTGGACAAACTTTACTCAATTTCATACAAAAATTACCTCCTGCTGTTCCGATTTTATTTTTAATTTCAGGTGGCACCAGTGCGCTAGTTGAAGTACTAAATCCTGGCATAACACTTGCTTATTTGCAACGAGTAAATAATGAATTACTGGCATCAGGTTTAGATATTCAACAAATGAACCAAATTCGCAAAAGCCTATCCGCAATCAAAGGAGGAGGTTTAGCGACTTATGTAAAAGGGCATCCAATCTTGAATTTACTGATTTCTGATGTCCCCAATGATGATTTACAAACAATTGGTTCGGGACTATTAACAACAGCAACACCAAACATTAAACAAGAAATTATTGCAAATCCAACAATGGCACGACAAGCAGCATGTAAAGCCGCTAAACAGTTTGGTTATGAAGTCTTTGAACAAAAAGATTTAATCGTAGGAGAAGCGGAAATTATTGGGCATCGTTTAGGTAAAGAATTATGCCAAGCCCGTGCAGGTATTTATATAGCCTCTAGTGAAACTACTGTACATTTGCCAGAAAATCCGGGACAAGGTGGGCGATGTCAAAGCTTAGCTTTAGCGGCAGCCTGCGAACTGGCGGGAAAAACCGATGTTTTTTTCTTAGCTGCGGGTACAGATGGAACTGATGGCCCTGGAAAATTTGCAGGAGCTATCGTTGATGGCAATACATTAAGACGTTGTAATTTAAACGCCGAAGAATGTTTAAAAAGGGCAGATGCTGGAAGTTTTTTAGCATTAAGTGGAGATTTGATTGAAACTGGCCCTACTGGGACTAATGTTATGGATATATTGATTGGATTAAAGTTGTAAATTGTATGAAGCTCCAAAGGGCAACCACAAGGGAAGGGCAACCACAAGGGAAGGGCAACCACAAGGGAAGGGCAACCACAAGGGATTGCCCCTACATCATTGTTTGTAGGGGCAATCCCTTGTGGTTGCCCTCCAGCGTGGGAACAAAAATGCGTAACATCAATTATTAATTTAAACCAAGGAATAAAAAAATATGTGTGGAATTATCGGCGCAGTAGCGGAACGCGATGTAGTGCCTATTTTAATTGAAGGTTTAAAACGTCTTGAATATCGTGGTTATGATTCAGCGGGATTAGCCATAATAAACGAAAATAATCAAATACTTGAGCGAGAACGTG
>JALWSU010000034.1 GCA_026993485.1 Thiotrichaceae bacterium
GATTAATAAAGCGGCTCGCAATTCAACATTAGTAAAACGTTCCAACATCAAAATATATAAAAAGCCCATTAACCAGCTTCCTAGTACATTAACAGTAAGTGTGCCATAAGGAAATCCTCTGCCGAATAAGTTATAAATACCTGTGGATACGGAAAAGCGCAGTAACGCGCCAACTGCGCCACCTGCTGCTATTGCAATATAATGAGTCATGATTTAAATAAAATTCTCTTTAAGAAGTGCCATTGAGTTTTCTAATCAGCCCCTTGAGATGTAATAAATGAAATAATTGTTCCAGTTGAGATTGAACTATATAATAGTCAGTTTCAGGTGGCAGATGTACTACATACCATCCATTACGAGATTGAAGAATACAGCCCTCAAGTGCGATTTTGGCATCAATTATTTTTTGCACTAAACGTTGTGCGTTTTTCTTGAGTTTAAAACTCGCCGCTTGTACATACCATTGTTTTTTATTGGTATTAAATGCACAAATATCTAAGACGGGTTTAGGTGAGTTTGTAGTGATTAAGGAGCTGTTTTCTTTCGTTACTCCTATGGGGGGAGATTCTGGTTCTTCTAGTTCTTCATTATTGTTACTAATATGGAATTGTTTTTGGCTTTTTGCTGGAGTTTCTTCTACTTCTATTTCATAAAACTCATCTTGCAATGGTTTGCCATTTAAATCGAGAAAAATAAATTGTTGTGGTAAAACATAATTCTGAACAGAATCATGTTGTTGATTTTTCGTACGATTTTCTTTTATTATGATCTTTTCTGGTTCAGACGGTATGACAAATTTTCCATCAGACATGCCGAGCAACAATTTTAAAATGCCATAAATGATCAAGATTATTATGAATAATACAACAGCCCCTACGAGGCGTTGTTTCGGATCGTAAGGTTCTGTCACTGTTACTGGTTTATAGAAGTTTTGTGGCATCGGCGAAAAAATCAAATTATGTACTAAACTTGGAGTCCAAAGCTTTAGCTTTGGCTGGTCTAGTCCAAAGCTAAAGCAAAAGGGGCAACCGATTGCCCCTACATCGCGGTTTACTTCGTTACGTCGTTGGGGCAATCCCTTGTGGTTGCCCTAGTTTCTTAAGATTTTATTCAAGAGTCCCACTCTTCAATTTTAATTGTTGGGCTAAAGTACTCGCCATTGTTGCTCCTAAACGCTCTGCAAAACGATCTAAATAGCTTGGTTTATAACTGAAATCTTTGATTTTTTCAGCTTTAATGATTTCTCGCGCTACTTCACTGGTACTTGCTAAGTCATCAACTAAGCCAAGTTGCTTGGCTTTTTCGCCAGTCCAAATAAGCCCAGAAAATAGTTCGGGATTGTTTAATAATTCCAGCTTGCCAGCTTCTTTTAAACTTTTTTCCCGCCCGTCTTTAACTCGTTTAATGAATTGCTGATGAATTTCATTTAGCATTTCTTGAACGTGGGCAACCTCTTCTGATTTCATAGCAGAAAAGGAATCTAAAAATCCTTTATGTTCGCCTGCGGTTAATAAGCGACGCTCTATTCCTAATTTTTTCATTGCGCCTACAAAGCCAAAGCCATTCATTAAAACGCCAATAGAACCTACAAGACTAGCTTGATCGGCATAAATTTTATCCGCAGCAGCGGCGATATAATATCCACCTGATGCACAAATATCTGTGATAACTGCATATAAGGGAATTTTTGGATATTTTTTCCGTAAGCGTTTTATTTCGTTGTAGATATAACCAGCTTGAACTGGACTCCCACCGGGACTATTTATACGGATGATAATCCCTGCGGTTTTTTCATCTTTAAAAGCTTTACGCAATCCAGAAACTATGTGATCAGCACTCGCCTCGGAATCATCAGCAATAACGCCTTTGACTTCAACAACTGCGGTATGCTTTTGGTTGAGTGCCTCTTTATCCATTAGCTCCTTTAATAAGTCTGGTTGCAAAAACACTAAGCTAACAAATAAATAAATAAAAAATAATAAGACGAAAAAAATACGCCAGCGTCTGGCTCGTCGCTGTTCATTGAGTGTCGCAAAAGCCAAACGCCTTAAAGCATCGCGTTCCCAATTTTCATCTAAATTTTCTGGTTTCTTTGACATAAATTTCTATTTTATCCTACAGTTTAAAGTTATTATCTGATGTTACGCATTCTCGTTCCCACGCTCCAGCGCAGGGCAACCACAAGGGATTGCCCCTACATCACTGTTTGTAGGGGCAATCCCTTGTGGTTGCCCTTGTGTAGGGGCAATCCCTTGTGGTTGCCCTTGTGTAGGGGCAATCCCTTGTGG
>JALWSU010000035.1 GCA_026993485.1 Thiotrichaceae bacterium
TAATATAATCTATGGCATATTGATGATTTCTGTCATATAATGACTGCCCCCTTCCAAGCAATAAGGATACTGAAAACCATGTTGGAAAATTATTTTCCCATATTTTTGTTTATCATTATTGGTTTAATAGTAGGAGTTGCCTTACCTATACTCGGCTTTTTATTGGGGAAACGTGAACCGGACCCTGAAAAAAATTCACCTTATGAGTGTGGTTTTGAAGCTTTTGAAGATGCACGCATGAAATTTGATGTGCGCTATTATTTAGTAGCTATCTTATTTATTATTTTTGACCTGGAAATTGCCTTTTTATTTCCGTGGGCAGTAGTATTCAAGGGTATTGGCATGTTTGGCTTTGTTGCCATGATAATATTTTTATCAATATTAATCATTGGTTTTATTTATGAATGGAAAAAGGGAGCGTTAGAATGGGAGTAGAAGGCATTTTGCAAGAAGGATTTGTCACAACCACTGCCGATTCACTCATTAATTGGGCGCGAACTGGTTCAATGTGGCCAATGACATTTGGCTTAGCCTGTTGTGCTGTTGAAATGATGCAAACTGGTGCTTCGCGTTACGATCTGGATCGTTTTGGGATTGTGTTTCGCCCTAGTCCGCGTCAATCCGATGTCATGATTGTAGCAGGTACTTTAACCAATAAAATGGCGACTGCACTGCGTAAAGTGTATGATCAAATGCCAAATCCGCGCTGGGTCATTTCAATGGGGTCTTGTGCCAATGGTGGCGGCTATTATCATTATTCTTATTCAGTTGTGCGCGGCTGTGATCGGATTGTTCCAGTTGATATTTATGTACCGGGCTGCCCTCCTACCCCAGAAGCCCTACTCTATGGCATATTTCAATTGCAAAAGAAAATTCAACGCAATACAATTGCCCGTGCGAGTTAATTACCACTGATAACTAAAGAATTAATAACTAATATGGCTAATTCTCTTGAAACGCTACGTGCCGATTTACAAGAAAAATTTGGCGATATTCTTTTTAAGGCAGAGCTTGCTTATAAAGAACTGACTATAGAAGTGCCAGCAACGCACATATTCAATGTCTGTAAAGCATTACATAATGAATTTGGATTTTCTGAATTAATAGACTTATGCGGTGTTGACTACAGTACGTATGGACAAGCTGATTGGAAAACAACGCAAGCAAGCAGCAGTGGCTTTAGCCGTGGTGTTAGTCCAAGCATTTATACAGAAGATAAAGAAAAAACCAGTTTTGCTGTGGTGTATCATTTGTTATCCATTAAAAATAATCAACGCTTGCGAGTACGAAGTTTCGCAGAAGGTACACCTCCACGCATTGACTCAGTCATAGAAATTTGGAATTCGGCTAACTGGTACGAACGTGAAGCGTTTGACTTATTTGGCATTTTATTTGATGGGCATCCAGATTTACGCCGTATTTTGACCGATTATGGTTTTATAGGGCATCCATTCCGTAAAGATTTCCCATTAAGTGGCCAAGTAGAAATGCGCTATGATCCTGATAAAAAACGGGTTATTTATGAACCAGTGACTGTAGAACCGAGGACCTTGGTACCAAGAGTGATACGTCATGATAATCGTTATGTAAAATCAACTTAATAAAACCATTGATTTTTTTAGAATTTGGTTTTAAGGAATAATAAATGCCTGAAATTCGCAATTACACCATGAATTTTGGCCCTCAGCATCCCGCCGCGCATGGGGTGTTGCGTTTAGTATTAGAATTAGATGGTGAAGTAATAAAAAGGGCTGATCCTCATATTGGCTTATTGCACCGTGCAACTGAAAAGTTAGCTGAAAGTAAGCCTTTTAATCAAAGCGTACCTTATATGGATCGCTTAGATTATGTCTCCATGATGTGCAATGAACATGCTTATGTGATGGCAGTAGAACGTTTACTTGGCATCACCCCTCCAATTCGCGCCCAATATATCCGCGTCATGTTTGACGAAATCACCCGTATTCTTAATCATTTATTATGGGTAGCTACACATGGCTTAGATCTTGGCGCAATGACGATCTTTTTATATGCCTTTCGGGAACGCGAAGATTTAATTGATTGTTATGAAGCAGTATCAGGTGCGCGTATGCATGCTGCTTATTATCGTCCTGGTGGTGTTTATCGAGATTTACCAGATCGTATGCCCCAACATAAAACCTCTAAATGGCATAACGAAGCTGAAATCAAACGCATGAATGCTAATCGTCAAGGTTCATTGCTTGATTTTATTGAAGATTTTACTCAGCGTTTTCCAACTTATGTTGATGAATATGAAACGCTATTAACTGATAATCGGATTTGGAAACAACGCACAGTTGGTATTGGTGTCGTTTCTCCAGAACGAGCATTACAATTAGGATTTAGTGGAGTAATGTTGCGAGGTTCTGGGATTGAATGGGATTTACGCAAAAAACAACCTTATGAAGTTTATGATAAAGTAGATTTTGATATACCTGTAGGTGTTGAGGGCGATTGTTATGATCGTTACCTAGTTCGTATTGAAGAGATGCGCCAATCAAATCGTATTATCAAACAATGTGTTGATTGGTTGCGTCAAAATCCTGGTCCAGTTATGGTTGACGACCATAAAATTAGCCCTCCACCTCGTGAACAGATGAAAGGTGATATGGAATCCCTGATTCATCATTTCAAATTATTCACTGAGGGCTATTGTGTACCTGAAGGTGAAGTTTATCAGGCTGTGGAACATCCCAAAGGGGAATTTGGTATTTATTTAGTCTCTGATGGAGCGAATAAACCTTATAGACTGAAAATTCGTGCGCCCGGCTTTGCTCACTTAGCCTCAATGAATGAAATGGCAAATGGACACATGATTCCTGATGTCGTAGCTATAATTGGAACGCAGGATATTGTGTTTGGAGAAATCGACAGATAAGGGATTTATCAAGGAAGACCTGACAGGTTTTTTAAACCTGTCAGGTCTGTCAGTGGACGGGAGAAATACCAATAATTGAATAGGAATTCTATAGATGTCAAGTTTACTTTCAGAAGAATCCTGTGCAGCAATTGATCGTTGGATAGCCAAATATCCGCCAGAACAAAAACAATCAGCAGTAATGGGTGCATTAAGCGTTGTCCAAGAAGCCAATGGTGGTTGGTTGACAACTGAATTAATGGATGCTGTTGCTGATTATTTGGATATGGCTCCGATTGCTGTTTATGAAGTCGCCACATTTTATTCAATGTATGAACATAAACCTGTGGGGCGACATAAAATTTGTACCTGTACTAATATTTCTTGTATGCTCCGAGGTTCTGATGAAATTGTTGAGCACTTGAAACAGAAATTGGGCATTGATTTTGGGGAAACTACTCCAGATAACAAATTCACCCTTAAAGAAGTAGAATGTTTAGGGGCTTGTGCTGGCGCACCCATGATGCAAATTGGTCAAGACTATCATGAAAATCTGACTCCTGAAAAGGTTGATGAAATTCTAGCGAAATTAGAGTAGGAAATTGATTTATGGCGAATGAACTCTGTTTCAAAAATATACATTTAGAAAATTCATGGACACTACCAGTCTATGAAAGCACGGGTGGTTATAAGGCTCTGCGTAAAATTTTGACAGAAAAAACACCTGCTAAAGACATTATTGACCAATTAAAAAGTTCAGCATTACGTGGACGAGGAGGTGCAGGATTTTCTGCGGGTTTAAAATGGAGTTTTATGTTAGGAGTGCGCGATAAGCCGATACAAAAATACCTAGCTTGTAACTCTGATGAAGGCGAGCCAGGTACTTGTAAAGACCGCGATATTTTACGTTACAATCCCCATGCGATTGTTGAAGGAATGGCTATAGCCTGCTATACAATCGGTGCTACTGTTGGCTATAATTACATTCGTGGAGAATTTTACGAACCAATTCAACGCTTTGAATCGGCATTAGCGGAAGCTTATGAAGCGGGTTTATTGGGTAAAAATATTTTAGGTTCAGGAATTGATATTGATATTTATACGCATTATGGTGCTGGAGCTTATATTTGTGGAGAGGAAACTGCTTTATTAGAATCTATTGAAGGCAAAAAAGGACAACCACGCTATAAACCGCCTTTTCCTGCTGCTTTTGGTTTATATGGCAAACCAACCACTATTAATAATGCCGAAACTCTAGCCTCAGTTCCAGAAATTCTGAATAATGGAGCTGAATGGTTTTTAAATATTGGTAAACCGAATAATGGTGGGCCAAAACTCTTTTCAGTTTCTGGGCATGTGAATAAGCCAGGGAATTATGAAATTCCACTCGGAACGCCTTTTTCGGAATTATTAGAAATGGCTGGCGGGGTTTGGAAAGGACGCAAACTAAAAGCTGTGATTCCTGGCGGTTCCTCGACACCAGTTTTAACTGGCGAAACGATGATGGGTTTGACAATGGATTATGATTCTATCTCTAAGGCTGGTTCAATGTTAGGCTCTGGTGCTGTGATTGTAATGGATGAAACAACGGATATGGTTAAAGTCTTAGCCCGTTTATCTCATTTTTATTATGAAGAATCCTGTGGCCAATGTACGCCTTGTAGAGAAGGAACTGGTTGGTTGGCGCGAGTGTTAGCTCGTATTGTCAATGGTAAAGGTCGTCCAGAGGATTTAGATTTGTTGCTGAATGTTAGCGATAAAATTAGTGGACGAACAATTTGTGCCTTGGGAGATGCAGCGGCTATGCCAGTTAAATCGTTTGTAACTACTTTTAGGGAAGAATTCGAGTATTATATTGAGCATGGAAAGAGTTTGGTTGGCTAACAGCGGTTTGTAAACCGGTCGTACGTACCAAAGCTTTAGTTTCTTCGCTTCTCTTCGCTCCAATTAACTAACCATATAAAATATAAAGTTTAATGGATAAATAAAGTATGGTAATTATTGAAATAGACGGCAAACCCTACCAAGCTGAAGCGGGGCAAATGCTGATTGAAATAACAGATGCTAATGGGATCAAAATCCCACGCTTTTGTTATCACAAAAAGTTGTCCATCGCTGCTAATTGTCGTATGTG
The DNA here is from genome assembly GCA_026993485.1 of Thiotrichaceae bacterium. Lineage (GTDB taxonomy): Bacteria > Pseudomonadota > Gammaproteobacteria > Beggiatoales > Beggiatoaceae > JAUXCJ01. Next base: position 5,013 of record JALWSU010000035.1, read on the forward strand.
CTTGGTAGACGTGGAAAAAGTACCAAAACCCGTGCCTGCCTGTGCCACGCCAGTAATGGATGGTATGAAGGTTTGGACGCGCTCCGATAAAGCCCTCATTGCCCAAAAATCGGTGATGGAATTTTTGTTGATCAACCATCCTTTAGATTGTCCTATTTGTGATCAGGGTGGTGAGTGTGAATTGCAAGATAATGCTATTGGTTATGGTGAACCAGTTTCACACTATCAAGAAGCTAAGCGTGTGGTTTTTGATAAAAATTTAGGTCCACTAATTGCGACTGAAATGACGCGCTGCATTCATTGCACCCGTTGTGTACGTTTTAGCCAAGAAATTAGTGGGATTCAGGAAATGGGAGCACCTGGACGTGGTGAACATACCCAAATTGGTACTTATATTGAAAAAAATGTCACTTCGGAGTTGTCAGGCAATATGATTGACATTTGTCCTGTTGGTGCCTTGACTTCTAAACCCTTTCGTTATTCTGCTCGTGCTTGGGAATTGCAACAATACGATACCATCGCTCCCCATGATGCAATCGGCTCAAATATTCATGTACATGTCCGCCGTAATAAAGTCATGCGTGTTGTTCCAAAGGAAAATGAGGCAATCAATGAAGTTTGGATCTCAGATCGGGATCGTTTTAGCTATCAAGGTTTAAGTGCCGATGATCGTTTAACTAGTCCAATGATTAAAATAGATGGCACTTGGCAAAGTACTGATTGGGATCGGGCTTTGACTGTTGCTTTTGAGGGGTTGCAAAAGATAAAAGAGGCAAATGGGAGTGAATCAATTGCTGCTTTAGCTTCACCAACTGCTACTTTGGAAGAATTATATTTATTCCAAAAATTGCTACGTGGTATTGGAAGTCACAATATTGATCATCGGTTGCGTCAAGTAGATTTTAGTGATCAAAATGAGGCGCCATTATTTCCATATTTAGGTCAAGCAATTGCTGATTTGGAAAGTAATGATGTTACTTTCGTTATTGGTTCGCATCTTCGCAAGGAGCAACCTTTATTGAATCATCGTTTGCGGAAATCCACTGGTGGTAGTGGTAAAGTGATGTTGCTCAATCCTATTGATTATGAGTTTAACTATCCAATTGCTGCCAAAATAATTGCTACTCCTACTGCTTGGATAGAAGAATTAGCTGGAATTGCTAAAGCTTTATTGAATAAACAAGCTGCTTTAATTCCTCAAGAAATGGAGAAATTATTAGCAAATGTTTCTGTCAACGAGCAACAAAATGCCTTTGCTGAGTTATTAAGTAGTGGCAAGAAAGCGACGGTATTATTAGGTAATTTAGCTACAGCACATCCCCAATTTGCCATAATTCGTGCCTTAGCAGCAACTATTGCAAAATTGAGTGGTGCGACTTTTGGTTATCTGGGAGAAGCGAATAATACTTCGGGTGCATGGTTAGCTGGTGTGTTACCACATCGCCGAGCCGCTGGAGAGGCAATTGAGACGGCGGTTGAAAAGATTGGTTTAAACGCCGCAGAAATGTTGAGTCAAGGTATGAAAGCCTATATTTTACTAGGGCTGGAACCTGAATTAGATAGTATGCAGGGCGCAACGGCTTTGAAAAAGCTTGAAGCTGCTGATTTTGTAGTTTCCCTTAGTGCTTTCCGCACTCCTGCCATAGATACTTATGCCAATGTCATTTTACCCATAGCATTATTTCCCGAAACTTCAGGTACTTATGTTAATGTTGAAGGTAAATGGCAGAGCTTTAGTGGTGCAATCACACCACCGGGTAAAGCACGTCCAGCATGGAAAATTTTGCGGGTATTAGGTAATTTATTTGATGTTGGAGGATTTTATTATACCGCCTCAGATCAAGTACGCGATGAACTACGTGAAAAAATCGCTGATGAAATGCCCAATAATGATACTGCTTGGCAAATTCCCTCTAGTTTAAAATTCAATACTGTGAATGGCTTACAGCGTTTGACTGAAATGCCACTGTATTCTGTTGATGCTTTAGTACGTCGTGCAGGTGCATTACAAAGTACAATGGATGCGAAACTAGCTGCTGGAGTACATATTAATTCAAGCGTTGCCGCAGAAATGGGTTTAACTGAAGCTAGTCAAGTTCAAGTCAAACAGGACGAGACTGAAATTACATTACCAGTGGTAATTGATGATCGGGTCCCGAATGAAGGAGTCTTGATTTATGCGGGACAAGTTGCCAACCAAGCTTTACCTGCTTGGCATGGAAAAGTTGAACTCAGTGCAGTCAATTAACCAAATACGGAATGCCTTATTATGGAAGCATTGTATTATTTATTATTAACGCTAGTTAAAATTTTGATCATAGTAATACCCTTGATGCTTTGCGTAGCCTACTTGACTTATGCTGAACGCAAAATTATAGGCTTCATGCAAGTGCGTCTGGGGCCAAATAGGGTAAATTTGTCAATAATTCCTATTATAGGAAGAATACGGGGATTTGGACAGCCAATCGCAGATGCTGTAAAGTTGATGTTTAAGGAAATCATGATTCCTTCAAACGCGGATCGCTTTTTATTTGTGATTGCGCCAGTTTTAGCTATGGCACCAGCTTTAGCTGCTTGGGCAGTGATACCTTTTGCAGATGGTTTGGTGTTGTCTGATATTAATGCTGGCTTGCTCTATATTCTTGCTATGAGTTCTATTGGTGTGTATGGTGTGATTGTGGCAGGATGGGCCAGTAATTCTAAATATGCGCTTTTAGGTTCTCTACGCTCAGCAGCGCAAATTATTTCTTACGAGATTGCAATGGGCTTTGCTTTAGTCGGAGTCTTGATGGCAGCGGGCAGCTTAAATCTTGGAGAAATTGTTTCAGCACAACAGGGGAATTTTTTACATTGGTTTTGGTTACCACTCTTGCCATTATTTTTAGTTTATTTAATTTCTGGTGTTGCTGAAACTAACCGTGCTCCTTTTGATGTGGCTGAAGGAGAATCTGAAATTGTTGGCTTCCATGTAGAATATTCGGGAATGTTATTTGCGGTATTCTTTTTGGCAGAATATGCCAATATGATTTTAATCTCTGCTTTGACAACACTCATGTTTATGGGAGGCTGGTTATCGCCTTTTGAAGGTATTCCAGTTTTAGAACCCTTATTTGCATGGGTACCGGGCATATTTTGGTTTCTTGCCAAAGTAAGCAGCGTTTTATTCTTTTTCCTATGGATTCGGGCCACCTTTCCACGTTATCGTTATGATCAAATTATGCGTTTAGGTTGGAAAGTCTTCATTCCCATTACTTTAGTATGGATATTAGTTTTGGGTGTTTTAATCTTGATGAAACTGCCACCGTGGTTTGCGTGAGGTAAAAATAATGAAAGCGGTTGCGAATTATATAAAAAGCCTGTTTTTGTTTGAATTGCTTAAAGGGCTAAATCTCACAATGAGATATTTGTGGGAGAAAAAAATTACGATACAATATCCTGATGAAAAAACGCCCCAGTCGTATCGTTTCAGGGGCAGACATGCCTTACGACGTTATCCTAATGGCGAAGAGCGTTGTATTGCCTGTAAACTTTGTGAAGCCGTCTGCCCTGCCCTTGCAATTACCATTGAAGCCTCTGAAAGAGAGGATGGCACACGCCGCACGACTCGTTATGAGATTGATTTAACCAAATGTATTTTTTGTGGTTTTTGTGAAGAATCCTGTCCGGTTGATTCAATTGTTGAAACACGAGTTTTTGAATATCATGGTGAACAGCGTGGTGATTTATTGATGACTAAAGAAAAATTACTCGCAGCAGGTGATGAACTTGAGGAACAGTTAGCGGCTGATAGAGCACTTGATGCGCCTTATCGCTAGTCTCTATTTATAGATTCTACGGGGCTAGCCCTGTAGAATGATGCTAATTTGAGAGGTTGGAATTATGTATTTGTTTTTTAAAAAGTTTTTTTTGATATTCCTGATATTAGTTTTTTCGGTTGCGGTTCAATCAGAAGAAATTCAGAAAAAATATTACGACAATGGAGCAGTGCAATTTGAATATCATTATAAGAATGGGAAATTGAATGGTGTCTCCAATGAGTTTTATGAAAGTGGTGAAATAAAAACGGAATCTACTTACAAGGCAGGTAAATTAATCGCTCAGAAGCGATATAATCGAAATGGTGATCTTGAATATGAACTGAAGTATGAAAAGGGTAAGAAAATTGAG
>JALWSU010000036.1:0-1042 GCA_026993485.1 Thiotrichaceae bacterium
TTATTGTACTGTGTATACTGACGTTTCTGTTTCATAAAGACACCTTAAATAGTTGAGATGAATTATCTCTTATTTAAGTGTCCGGTGATATTAGACCACTACAGCCTCTAAAGCAGCTTCAACAGGGCATCCAAAATTGCATTTATATCCAGAGTGTTTCATAAAATATCCTAGTATACTTTTAGTGCCTACAGAACAATATTGTGCGTTCTTACAATAATCGTACTGTTCATATAATATCACATATTCTTAATCAATAAATATGTGGAATATTATGAAAACATTTGATGCAATTAAAACTCGGCGTGCTATTAAAGAATTTAATCCTGAACATGTAATGTCGGTAGAGGAGAAAGAACAATTACTTTCACTAGCCATGCTATCGCCAACAGCGTTTAATATTCAAAACTGGAGATATGTAATAATTTCAGATAAAGATTTAAGGAATAAAATTAAAGAAGCTGCATGGGGGCAACCACAAATTACCGACTCATCATTGCTTATTGTATTGTGTGCAGATCTTAAGGCATGGGAAAAACAGCCTACTCGGTATTGGGAAAATGCTCCAAAAGAAGTGCAAGATTTTGTTTTACCTTCAATAGAAGGGTATTATAAAGACAAGTCGCAAGTTCAACGTGATGAAGCAATGAGATCATGTGGTATAGCCGCTCAAACTTTAATGTTGAGCGCCAAATCAATGGGCTATGACTCTTGTCCTATGGATGGTTTTGATTTTGATGAAGTAGCCAATCTTATTAACTTGCCGAATGATCATGTGATTGCAATGTTTGTTGCGGTTGGTAAAGCAACAAAAGATGTATGGGAAAGACCAGGTCAATTAGAATTAGCTGATGTTGTAATTGAGAATAAGTTTAATCAAAATTAGCCTAACAATAGCTGCACCGGCAATTCAAAGCGACACTTATTTTGCAAAAAAAGCAGAAAAAACGTACCACTTTGAATTGCCGGTGAGCAAAGCGCTGATCATTACACAGAACAACTAGGGAAAAGATCTCAAGAACAATGGACAAAGGATCACAAA
>JALWSU010000036.1:1052-2272 GCA_026993485.1 Thiotrichaceae bacterium
AACCAAGGGGGTCAGAAGAACTTGTTATTCTTTCGTTATTTATTTTTCTGTTGCAAGCGAAACCCTCCCCCCAAGGCTTAGGTATGAGAGTGAGTCCGGTTTTTTGCTCAATTTGACGTTTAAAAACATCGCTCCCGAGCACTCTGGTACTGTTAATAGCACATCTTATTTCTTCTATTTTAAAGTTTGTGATTTCGTTTTTAAAAAGTAAAGAGTAAGATTGAGCTCTTTTATAAGGTGTGCTCCCAAGCGACAGATAGAGTTCGTGAGGCGTTAACAACTTAATCGGCTTTGCTCCCCCGTTAAAGTGGATGCTAGACCAGGTGTAATCTGCTGGATGTGCGACCATTTTAGCTCTAACAGGGTTCAGTTCAATATATCGACTGACCACCAAAAAATATTGGTCACTATCGATAATTGATGCCTTAAAACGACCCTCCCACAAAGTCCCTGTACGTCGATGTTGCTTATTAAAGTAACGCACATAATAACGACCTAAGGATTGCATCATCCTGCTAACACCGCCTTCTGTTTGTGGAGTAGCGAGTAAATGCACATGGTTGGTCATCAAAACAAAACTGTGGATTGACACCTCGAATTGTCTCGAATATTCCCTTAGCTTTAAAAGATAGACTGCATAATCTCGTTTTGATACAAAACAAGGCTGCCGATTATTGCCTCTTTGGATGACATGTTGGGGAATATCGAGTAAATTGAGTCTAGGTAATCGAGCCATATATATCGTCCTTGAATTTGAGTAGTACGAAATATTGACTAAAATAGACGGGGCTGGCAAACGAAAATTGCCTTGTTTGCTGTAGGATTAAGAGGATTATTTTGTGATATTTAGCTGTCAAGGATAGTCAAGTTCTTCTGATCCCTGATGTAAAATGTTAGCTTTCAAAATCGGTAAGTAGTTAGCATGTATACTATCTTCATTATTTATTGAGACCATTTGCCATGAAATACGACACCCTTCCCAAAGCGCTATACAACCACCAGAATATAAAGAAAATTCTACATCATAATGATTCATGTATTTTGTACAAAAATTTGAGTGAAAGCTTATTGAATCAAGAGAAAATATCTACTTCTCACTGTATTGTATTAGTTGTTAAGGGCAAAGTGGAGGTAAAAACTAATGAGGGGGAGTGTGTCGCTTCCCACGAAAATGAAATGTTATTCATGCCTCGAGACACATATCTCATTTCTGATTTAAT
>JALWSU010000037.1 GCA_026993485.1 Thiotrichaceae bacterium
ATATAAATTATCCTCTCAAGATAAATATTGGACTTATAATAAATAATATACACTTACTTTTAACATTTTTTGAGCAAAAAATCCGAGTTTGTCTAGTTTCGATCCAGCCTTGCAGGCTCCCTATTTATAAGTTTTGGTTTTAACCAAACTAAGTAAGCCTAGCTAAACCTCTGAGGTTTTTTTTTAAAACCTCAGCGGTTTTTTACTTTTTGATGGAGAGTTTGGTAATTATAGAAATTTTTTATCGTTAGGTTTTAAACAGAATTATCACCACAATAATATCTGTGTATAAATTTGGTACAAATTATAATTGAGGATAAATTTAAAATGGCAATTGCAGATAAATCTTGTACGATTATGCCCTATTTTAAAGTTTTGGGTGGTGATTTAGATAATTTTAAAAAGTTGTGCGGATATTGGTTTGAGGAAACAAATAAGGAACCAGATTGTCTGTCTTGTGATTTCAGTTTTAATGGCAATATTGTCCATTTTCGAGAAATTTATAAAAATGCTGATGCAGTGTTAAATCATTTTGATAATATTGGCGATTTGCTGTTTGAAGCTCTAACAATTGCTCAACTGATTCGTTTGGAAATTCATGGTTCTGAGGAAGAACTAGCTAAACTTCGACAACCTTTGGCTAATATGCATCCCCAGTTCTTTATTTATTTTGATGTTGTTTCTCCTGATACCGAGAATCAAGAGCAAGCTGGAAAGGTTATTCCGATAAGTTAAGGGCAACCACAAGGGATTGCCCCTACAAACCATCTTCTCATGTAGGGGCAATCGGTTGCCCTCTTAACTTAATAGCATTGAAATTATGGGGGCAATCTGGGTTGCCCCGTGTTGCTTAAGAACTAAACCATAAAAAACGTATAGTCAACCAAGAAGATGGTTCTATTAGTTCGACATATAGCATGACGAAAAAGATTAACAGAATTAAATATAAGGTGGTGAGATAAGCAGCCATAACTAGTTTTTTTCTAGTATGTGCTAAGCCAGAGGCTGCATAGCCACGATTTGCCCATTTTTGTTTGGGTAAACGAAAAATGATATAAACCTTAACGATTGAATTCATCAATTGATTGGCATACATTAAAAATGGAAACGATATATAGATTTTGCCTGCATAAGGATATAGCAGCATAGATAACATCAGTCGAGAAAATGCAACCCATACAAAATAACCAACTAAAACTACAGAACCTTTTAATACAAAAGCTGATAAAACTGCAATCGGACTTACTAAGGTAGTCCACATCGCTATGCGTTGATCGACAATGCACCACCAAATAAAGAATCCTACCCGCTTTGGTCCCAAAGCTGTCGCCCGAAATCCGTTTCTCAACATATTGCCACTCCAGCGTTGTAAATTGTCCCACATCCGTTGAATACCATTTCCTTTTACATATTCAACTGTATAAACCATTGCATCAGGTATATAGAACATCTGGGCTTTGGCACGTAATAAATAATACCAAGAACTTTTATCGTCTCCTGATAAGAACTTGAACTCACCCCAAAGCCAGTGATTTAGATGATCTGCCTCAATCATGCGAATAAATTCATGCTGTACAATATACTTGGCTCGAAATATTGATAATCTACCTGTCAGGGTTAAAACTTTATTCGATAACGCATGAGATTGCATTGCCATATGGCGTTGTGCAAAACGCAAATCAAGCAGATATTGCATCCATTTAGGACCAAATAAAATTGCTTTTTCGTCTGTAGTCAGGGCGTGCATTTGCTTATAAAGATGGAAAAATGGTAAACATTTGGCTAAGCAACCTGGAGCAATGATGCTATCTCCGTCCATAAATATAATTGGATCATCTTTTCCTACTCCGTAGCGTGATATAGCTCTCAAGGTTAAACCAATAGCATTGCGTTTGCCAGTTCCAGTTTGACGAATGGCAATAACTTTTAGTGGAATATCTTGAGCGAAACGCCGAACATAATCTTGGATAACTCGTTCATCCGAAATATCTCCTGAACCTAAAAATAATGTAGTTGGAACTCCTATTTCACGACAATCACGAATAATGCCATACATGACCTTTTCTGTTGTTTCCCGATCTTCTTTGTAGGTAGTCATCATATATAACATCTGTTTTGGCCGCCAACCAGATTGCCATAATTGATCGGCTTGTTTACGACGACGCGGAAATACGAAGCGTGCGTAGATATTCGCTCTAACAAAGTGGGTCAACCACCAAGAATAACGCCAGATGCCTAAAATGCCAAGTAACATAAAAACATTATAGG
>JALWSU010000038.1 GCA_026993485.1 Thiotrichaceae bacterium
TAAGGCTCGTACAGCCCGTTGCGCCAAACCATCTGCATTATAAGCCTCTCGCGCATCTAAAGATTTTTTCTCAGTTGGCACAACTGGAAACAACGCAATTGCTGGAATTCCTAAATCAACTAACTCTTGCGCCTCAGTTACCAATTCATCAATACTAAAGCGAAATTGCCCCGGCATAGTGCTAATATTAACCCGTTGTTGCTCACCCTCAACAATAAATAACGGATAAATTAAATCATCAACACTCAGCCGATTTTCACGCATTAAGCGACGTGAAAACTCATCACGGCGCATTCTACGTGGGCGACTCTGTGGAAATTTAACCATTTTTTTATCTTACTCCTATTTATCTTTATATAAAAGATAATTATATACTATAATAATACAAATTTGACTGCAATCAAAAATCATAACTAAAAAAACTAACAAGGAATAATTTATGCCAATTCGCGCCTATGCTGGACATAATCCAGAAATTGCTAACAGCGCTTATATTGACCCTATGGCCTTAGTTATTGGGCAAGTAACGATTGCCGAAGATGCCTCATTATGGCCAATGGCAGTAGCACGTGGTGATATTAATCATATCACTATTGGAGCGCGTACCAATATACAAGATAATTCAGTACTGCACGTTACCCACGATAGTAAATATTATCCCGGCGGTTATCCTTTAGAAATCGGTGAAGCAGTAACTGTTGGTCATCAGGCAAACTTGCATGGCTGCAAAATCGGACATCATTGTTTAATCGGTATTGGGGCTATTGTACTAGATGGGGCAATTGTAGAACCTTACACTTTAATTGGGGCAGGTAGTTTAGTATCGCCACGTCAGGTATTGGAAAGTGGTTATTTATGGTATGGACACCCAGTAAAAAGGGTACGCAAATTAACAGAAGCTGAAAAAGAATATTTTGACTATTCGGCAGATCATTATGTCAAAGTTGCACTAGAACATAAAAAATCTATTTAGCCTTGCAGTGCTTGTTGTAATAAAATAATGTAGGATCAAAAATGACACTCTCAGATTACGTTAATACTTTCGGTCAATACTTGCTACAGCGTTACGGGGAGCGGGTACACAAATTAACTATTAATGCCGGCTTTACTTGTCCAAATCGGGATGGTTCTAAAGGACATGGCGGTTGCACTTTTTGTAATAATACCTCTTTCAATCCCAATGCCCGTCATCCTTCCTCAATAGCTGCACAATTAGATGCTGGCCGTAAAGTCCTAAGGAAACGTACTGGAGCACAGCGTTTTTTTGCCTACTTTCAAGCATATACAAATACTTATGCAGATATAGAATATTTAAGCCAGCTCTATGAAGAAGCCTTTATTGAAAAGGATATTATTGGATTATCTATTGGAACACGCCCTGATTGTGTACCCGAAACAGTACTAGATTTACTAGTGAGCTATCAAGAACGTGGTTATGAAGTTTGGCTAGAATTGGGACTACAATCAGCTTTTGATGAGACTTTAGAACGTATTCAGCGCGGACATAGTTTTGCTGAATATAAAAACACCTTAATTGCTGCTAGACAACGTGGTATTCCCGTCTGCACTCATTTAATTATCGGTTTACCCGGCGAAACACATTCACATAATTTAGAAACATTAAAACGAGTGCTAGAACTAGGTGTTGACGGACTAAAATTACACCCTTTACATGTTGTCAAACACACAATTTTAGCCAAACAATGGCGACAAGGATTATATGAACCTTTAACATTTTCTGATTATATCTCCATTGCTACAGATTTAATTGAGCGTACCCCGCCAGAAATTATTTATCATCGAGTAACAGCCACCGCCTCAATGGATATTTTATTATCCCCTAAATGGTGTAATAAAAAATGGGCAGTATTAAATGCAATTACACAAAGTTTGCACAATCGTAAAACTCAACAAGGTTCTAAATTATTGTTATAATTAACTATTTTATCTGGTACGGACTTGGAGTCCAAAGCTAAAGCTTTAGCTACGCTTACTTCGTTTGGACTCCAAAGAGAAACTAAAAAAATTCGTTTGTCAATGCTTAAGTACTATTCTTTTATATTAAGGCGAATCTTAAAACCAAACTTTGTAAACCAATAGTTCGGACAGTTTTTCATAAACTCGAAAGCTTGTCATTTCGACGTGAGGATAAATCTTGAATTATCAAGCTGTTAATATTTCTCCTCGCGTAGAAATGAAAAAAATTATAAAAAAATCAATAATTTGTACAATGTCCTAACTATTGTAAACCGAGGTTTAAAATTAAAAAGGAACTGAACTACTAGGCAAGCGCATAGCTGCATCTTCAAATGTACCTTGCTCCGCATCTAAATGACAAGCCCCACAATTTCCTTGAAAATTTACATCAGGGTGTTGCCAGATTTCATCTGCTATATTTTGGTGTTGTTCTATCCAATAAGCTGTTTTTGTGATGCGTAGTGGAGTTTGTTCAGGTGGCGTAGAATTATTGATTTTCCAAGCTGGTTCAGTCAATTCGCTCTCAGCGGCATTTGCCATTAAAAATGTCTGAATTTCTAACAAAGTTTCATCATCTAAATCCAAGTCTTCTTCAAAATGCTCATGTTGCTCCGCCAGCATTCGTTGCCAAGAACGTGCTGGTAACAGTGTTGGATGGTAAGCTAAATGGCATTCTCCACAGGCTTCGCGCCATACAACATTGTCTGGTAATTTGGGACCAATAAAGGGCTTAGAATATACCCATGTACCAATAACTATTATTACTAAAATTAATATTGTAGCTGTAAAACCGTGACGCTGGACACTTAGGGGTTGTGCAAAAACAGATACTGGTACCGATTTCAAGCCAGTAATCATAGCTTTGATTAAATTCTCATGATGCAACCAGCTTTCAACTAATACCCCGACTATGTGGATGCTAATTAACCCAAGCAACAGCCAAGCTGTTACTTCATGCCATTCATGAATGCTGCTGCCTAGTGCAAAACTTATCATGCCAGCAAAAGGCCCGTGCCGCTCTTCTCCGCCTAGTGTTAGTAAACCAGTTAATGAAACGATCAAGCCTAAGCCTAAAATAATAAATATTGCCCAACTGCCAGCAGGATTATGTCCAAGAAAATGTTGGCGTTGTTTTGTTGGCAGCATTTTCAAGTAATGCCAAACTGCTTTCCAATCGAAAGCAAAATGACTAAATCTAACATAATGAGTTCCAATAATACCCCAAATAAAACGGAAACCCAAAAGTCCAAAAAATAAATACCCTGAAACAACATGAACATCTAAGTAGCGATCATCGCCTTGACTAAGCATGGCGACGATAAAAGCAATAACAAGCAGCCAGTGAAATAAACGAGTTGGTAAATCCCAAATACGGATTTTATGCCTTGAGGTGTCACTGGCTGTCTCCACTAGAGAACGGTTAATCATCATCATCCCAAGAACCATAGCCGGGGATATTAATATAGCGTTCGGAATAACTACCTGTATCTGCGCTAGTATGACATTTATCGCAATAACTCAAGGGGTTATCCTTCACCATTTTTGCCGACAATTCATCATGCTTACGCACAATATAGGGAATTTCAGTAATACGAACTGGAGTTTTATCCCTCGACAAGGAGCGCATAATCTTGACGGAGCGTTTATGCTTGGAAAAATCGGCAGCGTTTTTAACCAAATAATCAGTCAAAGCTTTATGCTCTTCAGCTTCCAACTCAGCATTTTCGCCAAAATGATCTTCAAGATTTGCCATTATTTTTTGCCATGAACGGGCTGGCATAAGTCCGGGTTGATAGGCAAAATGGCAGGCACTACATTCCTCGGCATAAAGTGGATTATTAACAGGGACAACGCCAGGGCCTTTTGATTCGTCATCGTCAGCCAATAGTAGCACGGAGCAAGATAATAAGCTTACCATCGTGATAGTTGTTAGGGTTTTCATAGCCTTATTCTCCTCTTGACTGGTTTACTGGCTTTGTAGATAAATCAGAATATTACCTTTTTCCTGTGGAGTGCATTCGCGTCCTAGCGTCCATTTACAATTGCGTTTCAACCACTTGCGAATTTTCTTCAGCTTCGTCAAGCGTTCTGGATTAACTGACGGTGCCATCGGTTTAATGGCTTTGCCAGTACGGGCATGCTTGCCAGTTTTGTGTAAGTCATTAGTGTGACAAGTGGTACATTTACGAATTTTGCCAGTTTGGGTAAATCCCTGATGCCACAAGATTTTACCAGCTTCAGCACTAAAGGCATCCGCGCCTTGTAAGCGGTATTTAGCCAACAATTCATCTACAGGATTGGCTGCGTAGATAGGAGGAGTAGATAAGGGCAATAGCGCAATAGCGGCTAGAATTAGAGACTTTTTCATCAGTTTTTCTCCTATTTGTGAAACCTTGTAAAACTTAATGAGTGGACATATTAGCTTTTGAATCTTAAATTAAACTTAAATAATCCCAAAAAAACTGAAAGGTATGGGAATATGCGTTTATTAATCATAGAAGATGACATCCTGTTAGGTAACGGCATCCAAACCGGTTTGACGCAGACAGATTATGCGGTGGATTGGATAACAGATGGCAAGGCAGGAGAACATGCGCTCAAAGTTGAAAAGTATGATGCCCTAATTTTAGATTTGAACTTGCCAAAAAAAGATGGATTGAAAATCCTTAAAGATTTACGAGCGCGTGGTGATACAATTCCAGTCCTGATTTTGACAGCCCGCGATACTATTAATGATAAAGTCATTGGTTTAGACAGTGGCGCAGATGATTATTTAGTCAAACCTTTTGATTTAGATGAATTGAATGCTCGTCTACGTGCGTTGCTCCGCCGCCACAGTGGACGGGCAACACCTTATATTGAGTATGATAATTTGCGCCTTGAGCCTGCGACACATATTTTGACACAAGATGGAAAAGCTGTAATGTTATCGCAGCGTGAATTTGCGATTTTACAAACCTTATTGGAAAACCTTGGGCAAATTTTATCGCGTTCTCGCTTAGAAGAAAGTTTGTACGGTTGGGATGACATGATCGAAAGCAATGCTGTTGAAGTACATATCCATCACTTACGCAAAAAACTCGGTAAAAAACTGATTCACACAGTGCGCGGCATCGGTTACATGATACCCAAGAAATTATGAACTTGTCGATTCATAGACGTTTATTATTTTTATTGTTAAGTGTGATATGTGGCGTGTGGGGAATCGTTACTTGGCAGATTTATGTTGATACCCAACACGAAGTTGAAGAATTATTTGATGCCAATCTAGCGCAAAGCGCACAGGTGCTATTTGGACTCCTCAAACATGAGATAGAAGAGGAAGATGATGATGATAAAAATGATAAAATAATAGAACTTAAAGAACATTTACTTGGGCATAGGTATGAACAAAAACTAGCATTTTTAATCCGTGACACTAATGGACAAATATTAGTTCGTTCTGCCACTGCACCCTTGTTTCCTAAGCCTAATCATGATGTTAATATCAAATATAGTAATTATCGGTTAGATGAGCATTTCTGGCGAGTTTTTACCCGAAAATATGGTAAATTTATCGTGCAAACTGCCCAGCGTTACGACATCCGTGAAGAACTGATTAGCGAAATAATATCAAGCACACTCAATGTGTTACTAATGGCTTTGCCATTATTAGCATTCTTGATTTGGATTAGTGTTGGTTATAGTTTCAAACCCTTACAACAAGTAGCTACCGACATTGCAGCGCGTACTCCAGAACAATTGCAATCATTAGATATTAATCAAATACCTTTAGAAATCAAAGTATTGGTACAGGCGCTGAATAATCTATTTATCCGACTAGAACAAGCTTTTGAAAATGAGCGGCGTTTTACCGCCGATGCAGCTCATGAGCTACGCACTCCATTAGCTGGGTTAAAAACTCAAGCTCAAGTCGCGCAACGTGCTATTGATCCCCAACAACGCAAACAAGCTTTACAACAAATACTCATAGGTGTTGATCGCGCCACACATTTAGTCACACAATTATTAACCCTAGCTCGCATGGATGCTACCCAAACCATGCCCACTTCCCGCATTGACATGCACGAATTAGTTAGCCAAATTATTATTGACTTGACTGAACAAGCTTTAAAGAAAGGCATAGATTTAGGTTTAGAAAATACGGCGACATTGACAATCATAGAAGCTAATCAAAATGCACTCTATTTGATGCTCCGTAACTTGGTTGATAATGCCATTCGTTACACTCCAGAAAATGGACAAGTCACAGTCTCTTTAGAGAATTTCCAATCATCTCAATTGAGAATCTCGATCAGCGACAATGGCCCTGGTATCCCACCATCACTGCGAAAACAGATATTTGAACGCTTTTATCGTGGCGAAAATCAGAATATTCAGGGAAGTGGCTTAGGATTGTCGATTGCCCAAAAAGTGGCTAAATTGCATAATGTGGAAATTCAATTGGATGATGTAGTAGATGGTAACGGCTTGTGTGTGCGGATGGATTTTGGCTGCGTTTAATCAGTCTAAGACCTGTTAGGTTTGGTTTTTAACCTGACAGGTCTTTGGACTTACGCATTGACAAACGAATTTTTTGATTTTCTCCTTGAAGCTTCAGCTTTGGGCGATCCAAAGCTAAAGCTTTAGCTACGCTTACTTCGTTTGGACTCCAAGAAGAACCAAGCTGCGTAACACCAGTTAATTTAAGATTTACTGAAAAGCCAACATAGTAGCAGTTTGATTAAGATGTCCAATATACTCCTCGCCATAAGTACTAAACCCAATTGTTGGAATCTCAGAGAAAATTTTACCGTATTCCCCCATTAATCCTTTTTGTTCTAATTCCAGCGTTCTTAAAATACAATTAAAACTAATAAGTGCTGAAATAGAACCCAGTTCTTGTTGTGTGTCTGCAATAGCCTGCTTGGTATCAGCAATTATGTCTCCAGATTCAAGCAAGCTTAGCTCCATCCCTTCTAAAATATTACAATAAAAGACTAAATTATCACCCTTAACTTGTTGAGGGCTACGAACATAAGGCTCGGTATCCATCATTAATCCGACAGGGTTCCTCATAAAGCGATTAGCTGCTTTTTCTACAGGAATATTGAGTGCTTCTGCATAAGCCTGTACTGCTGGTTTATTGTTAAATTCAATAACTGTTCTTTCAGCTTCGTTGACTTTGGTTGCTACCAAAGGATTAGATAAGGAGCAAAAACTCTCGGTTTTTATAAAGCTAAATTTTACGTTTGGCTTCATTAAGGCAAGTAGGGCAGCATTTGTATAAGCCTTGCCATTGGCGTAAACATAAGTTGTTTGAAATTTCAAATCGTCACCTGCGGAGCCACCTATAAATAGCACATTAGTGAGATCGCCTAGATTATCCATGACTTTCTCTTCTGCACCACTAAGCCCATCAATTAAGATCAACCCAACATATTTCTGAAAATCCATGTTTTGTACTGGCTCTCCAAAATGATTTTCAAACCCCACAAATGCCTTATTAATTTCATTCTTAGATTCGTTAAGGTTTTCAAGAATTTCTATTTTGACATCGCCAATAATTTCAGAATTAAAAGCCATTACAACCACAGAATTTTTTAACATTTTTCCAGTGGTGATTTCACCAGCCGTTGTGCAGCCAAAAACTGTGGCATTGCCAAAAGCATTTTGCATTTCCTGAGCTATTGATACTGGCTCAAACTTTGAGGATGCAAAAAAAAGCAACATTTTAGTGTCAAAATCGCCAATTTGCTGGTTTATATCTTGTATAACTTCTTGAATAGTGTCCTTAGTACTGGATGCTGTGATAACGTTCACTGCTTGTCTCCTTTTTATTTATATGCGTGGAGAGCGTGCTTGATAACTAGAAGAGACTTTTGGTGGCGGCTGCTGTGTTGTACCACTGTATAAGTCTACGCCTAAATCATTAGCAATCTGTTTTAGTTTGGTTATGATCGTTGGATTATCATCAGATTTTTGAGTAAATTTATCAGGATTAATTCCCTTTAAAATCAATTTGATTTTCACAGTACCAGCAATGATAGAATCCCCATGTGATCTTTGTTCAATAATAGTATCAATCATCTTTTTGATTTTGCCAGACATAAGATTTATCCCATTAAAAAAATGTGATATTAGAATATATTAATTTTATTTATTATGCAAATAATCTTGGGATTTAAGTAGTTAAACCTCCGAGGTTTTTAAAACCTCGGAGGTTTTTGGGCAAAATATTTATGGAAAAAAAAAGTGAAGCGTTTAATTATGACGAGAAAACAATAAAAAATCTACCAGCTTAAAAATTCGCAATTAACGAATAAAACACAGCCCGATCAGAAAACTCAAGCGGCACATCATTAAGCCCTTGACGGAAAACATATTCAGGAAAATCTACCTGTGTATCAGTCAAATTCTGGATCGAAAAAACCTGTTTGAGACTAAAAGATTTGAACTTGTGTTGATAGGCAAAATTCAAATCAAAAATTACAGAATTACCTATTTTGCTTTTAGGACCTTCTCTTGAACTAATATATTTCCCAATTAAAGACAGATTTAAACCTCGAAAGTTTTTATTTAGTCCAAGTGAAGCGTTAAATTTTGGCACATATTTAAAATTATAATGATTAGTACCTGGCAATCTATCGCCATCATCACCATGGACATAATCCAAATTGAGGAAAATATTAGCGTACTTAGGATTTAAATATTTGAATTCAAATTCTAAACCTGTAGCACTAAATTCATTGCCATTACTATAAACATTATCTAAATCGCCATCGCCATCTACATCTCTTTTTATACGAAAAATTTTGTCTTTATAAGCCGAATAATAAGCTAAGGCTTGCATATAAAAAGGACCATTAACATGTTGATAAGCCAATTCAAAAGTATCTGCTGTCTCTGGTTTTAACTTGTCATTGCCAAATACGGTTTTGCCCGAAGTTATAAAATATAATTCAAACAAACTCGGTGTTCGAAATGATTGTCCTGCTATGAATTTAATCGTATTATTCTTATCTAAAAAATAAGCTAATGTTCCCCGTGATGAGACATTACTACCAAACAGCTGATTTTCTGTTAATCTACTTCCTAAAATAATTTTCCATCCTGGTGATGGTTTCCAATCAACTTGAGCATAAGCTGAATACTCATACACAGTACGATTC
>JALWSU010000039.1 GCA_026993485.1 Thiotrichaceae bacterium
AGGTTTAATCGCTGTATTTTATACAAACGGGTAGTGCTATATAAATTATGAGATTTGGATTCGTTGTTTTCCATTCGTTGTACTCCATCCATTAATACCATGGCAGTGACGCTGGAGCATGGGAACGAGAAAGTTTATACTATTTATACTCATTTATAGGAGACTCAACAAGATGAAGAAATTTCCTTATGGAATCAGTGACTTCCATAGAATAAGAACCGAAAAATTATTTTATGTAGATAGAACTGCTCATATCCGCTTAATTGAAAATGCAGGTGATCAATTATTATTTTTACGCCCCAGACGCTTTGGCAAAAGCTTACTCATATCCATGCTAGAAAATTACTACGACATAGCCAAAGCTGATGAATTTGAACAATTATTTGGTGAGTTAGCCATTGGACAAAACCCTACTCCGAATCATAATAACTACTTTGTGATGAAATGGGATTTTTCAAATGTCAATCCCAAAGGAGATGCGGAGCAAATAGAATCCAGATTAAATCGCTATATCAATCGTTGTATTCAAAATTTTGCCGACAAATATCAAAATTTGCTTCCTAAAAAGATTCACATTGAATCAGAAGATATGATTGATTCATTTCTTGCCCTTTTAAATGCCGTACTACAAACACCTTATCATTTATACCTACTAATTGACGAATACGACAATTTCGCCAATGAAGTAATGATGGTAAAAAACTATTCCAATCCAATTAATTACAATGCCCTAATTTCAACCGAAAGTTCCTTAAAAGCTCTATTTAAAGCAGTAAAATCGGCGGCAAATGGACAAGGTTTAGAACGGGTTTTTATTACCGGCGTTTCACCAGTTCTAATGACTGACATAACCAGTTCTTATAATGTCGCAACCGATATTTATCTTCTACCTAAATTCAATGATTTATGCGGATTTACTGAAACTGAAATTCAAGAGATTGTTAGTCAAATTGTTAAAGAGTGTCAACTTCCTGAAGACAGAATAACAATAGCATTAAGAATGCTGAAAACTTTTTATAATGGCTATCGCTTTAATGAAAGCGTTGAGGAAAATATTTATAATCCAACCTTAGCTCTCTATTTTTTCCGGCATTTCCAAGAATATTGCGAGTTCCCTCGCACAATGCTAGACAACAACTTATCTATGGATAGAAATAAGTTGAGTTATATTTCTAGGCTTTTAAACGATGAGAAATTATTATTTCAAGCACTAAATGAGAATCCGCCGTTGAGTTTGCTTGAGTTAGCAAATCGTTTCGGTTTAAGTGATATGTTGAATCAGACTACTAGAGATAATGGTTTTGTTATTTCTTTGTTGTATTATTTAGGCATTTTGACTTTTAATGGGGAGAATGAACTGGGTGAATTGAAGTTCAAAATTCCAAATTTAGTTATTAAAAAGCTTTATGTTGAGCGATTATTTGAAACCTTTTTACCTGAAGATACTGAACGTTATCAAGCTCATCAACTAGCCAAAGATTTTTATCAAACTGGTAATTTGCAGCCGATTTGCGATTTAATGGAGCAGCATTATTTTAAGGTGCTGGATAATCGGGATTATCAAGATGCTAAAGAACTGAATATTAAAACGGCTTTTTTAACAGTTCTTTATAATGATGTGTTGTATATTATGGATTCGGAGATGCCTTTGGAAAGGCGTTATGCGGATTTAACTATGATTATTCGCCCAGGGCGGAGAAAGTCGCCTATTTATGATTTTATTTTGGAATTCAAATATTTAAAATTGCAGGAGGTTGGAATTAATGGTGAAAAGGCGAGAAAACTGAGTATTGAGGAGTTAAAAATTTTGCCCGCAGTGAAGCAGAAATTTGCGGAGGCGGAGCAACAATTACTTGATTATAAAAATCGCTTGGTGTCGAAATATGGTGAGGAATTGCGATTGCAGTTGATTAGTGTGGTGGCAGTGGGATTTGAACGGGTGGTTTGGGAGAGGGTGGGATTGTCTGAACTGTGATTTTTGTGATTGTGCTGATTACTCTGTACAAACCTGCCAGGTTTTTAAAACCTGGCAGGTTTAATCGCTGTATTTTATACAAACGGGTAGTGCTATATAAATTATGAGATTTGGATTCGTTGTTTTCCATTCGTTGTACTCCATCCATTAATACCATGGCAGTGACGCTGGAGCATGGGAACGAGAAAGTTTATACTATTTATACTCATTTATAGGAGACTCAACAAGATGAAGAAATTTCCTTATGGAATCAGTGACTTCCATAGAATAAGAACCGAAAAA
>JALWSU010000040.1 GCA_026993485.1 Thiotrichaceae bacterium
CCATTTATCATAATTTTTGATTTTATCCCTGCTTATATAACATCCTTGTAGTTCTATCCTGAAAATCCTAAAATCCTGCAAATCCTAATTCAAACAATTGTCTTTGAGATTTTTCCGATTTAAATTATAATTTTCTCCAATCACTCATTTATTTAGGAGAATTAACAAAAATGAACTTAGACGAACAAATGCAACAAATTGGTAAACAAGCGCGTGAAGCTGCAACCGCCTTAACACGCGCTGGAACTAATTTAAAAAACAATGCGTTAGAAGCAATAGCTCAAGCATTAGAACAACAACAGGAACAATTACTCGCTGCTAACGCTAAAGATTTAGAAGCTGGTAAAACTAAAGGGCTTGATTCGGCTTTGCTAGATCGTTTAGCCCTAAATGAATCACGTATTGCTAATATGATTGAGGGTTTGCGCCAAATTATGGCTTTACCTGATCCTGTAGGCGAAATCAGTGATTTAAAATATCGCCCTAGCGGGATTCAAGTGGGTAAAATGCGCGTACCTTTGGGCGTAGTGGGTATAATTTACGAATCTCGCCCTAATGTTACTGCTGATGCTGCGGCTTTATGCCTAAAGTCAGGAAATGCTACTATATTACGTGGCGGCTCTGAAGCGATTCATTCTAATCAAGCTATTGCGAGTTGCATTCAAGCAGGATTAAGCGCAGCAGGTTTACCAAGTACAGCAGTACAAGTGATTGAAACTACTGATAGAGCCGCTGTAGGTAAATTAGTCAGCATGTCAAAATATGTTGATGTTATCATTCCGCGAGGCGGTAAAGGTTTAATTGAGCGGGTTACTCAAGAGGCACGAGTGCCTGTTATCAAGCATTTGCATGGCGTTTGTCATATTTATATTGACGATAAAGCTGATATAGAAACAGCTATTGCTGTCGCCTATAACGCTAAAACGCAACGCTATGGCACTTGTAACACCATGGAAACGCTACTTGTCGCTGAAAGTATTGCGGTGCTAGTTTTGCCACGGTTGGCAAAGAAATATAAGGCGGCTGGGGTTGAACTGCGTGGTTGTATTTCTTCTAAAACTTTATTGAATATTAAGGCAGCAACAGAGGAGGATTGGGAAACCGAATATCTTGCTCCAATTTTATCTATACGCATTGTGAAAAACTTAGATGAGGCAATAGCACATATTTCTAAATATGGTTCTCAACATACAGATGGCATTATCACACAAGATTGGAGTAGGGCGCGACGCTTTTTGAAAGAAGTAGATTCAAGTTCAGTAATGGTAAATACTTCGACACGTTTTGCGGATGGCTTTGAATATGGATTGGGTGCAGAAATAGGGATTAGTACTGATAAAATTCATGCACGAGGCCCAGTTGGTTTAGAGGGTTTAACTTCACAAAAATTTATTGTCTTGGGGGATGGGCATATTCGAGAATGAGGGAAAAAAATGATAAACCTATAGGTATTTTAGGTGGCACTTTTAATCCTATTCATCATGGACACTTGCGCTTAGCGATAGAACTCTATGAACGATTAGATTTAGCCGAAGTGCGGTTAGTTCCAGCTAAACAGCCTCCCCATCGAGAGCAACCTAGTGTTAGTAGTGAATTCCGTTTAGAATTGGTAAAAATCGCTATAATGGGCGTAAACGGATTAAGTGTTGATGATAGGGAACTGCGACGTGAGGGGCCATCTTATATGGTTGATACTTTAAGCAGTTTGCGCCAAGAGTTTCCACAACGCTCTTTGGCTTTAATTTTAGGGATGGATGCGTTTTTAGATTTATATCAATGGCATGAGTGGGAGCGATTAATTACTTTGGCGCATATTTTAGTAGTCAACCGTCCAAATAGCCAGTTATCGGATCAAAATAAAACTATGCAGAATTTTCTAAAACAGCATAGAATATCAGATAAAAAGGACTTACAAAGCGAAAAATTTGGCAAAATTTGGATCGAAAAAATGCCCATGCTAACCATTTCTTCGACACAAATTCGTAATATTATAGCGGCTGGAAAAAATCCTACTTATTTACTTCCAGCTACTGTATTGGAAAAAATTAACATTTATAAGCTTTACCACTAAATTATGAATACTGAAAAATTGCTTCAAATTGTCCGACAGACATTAGAAGACAAAAAAGCGACTAATATCAAAGTACTTGATGTAGGCAAAATCAGCAGTATCACTGATTTCATGATAGTTGCAACTGGCAATACAGCTCGTCAAGTCATTGCATTAGCTGGCTATGTACGAGAAAACGCCAAATTACACCAACAACCAATTTTAGGAGAAGAAGGCACAAATACTGGAGAATGGGCATTGGTTGACTTAGGCGAAGTGATTGTACATATTATGCAACCAGAAACCCGCGAATTTTATCAACTGGAAAAACTCTGGAGTTAAGTTGATGTTCATGTTTGGAGTCCAAAGCTTTAGCTTTGCTACTCCAAGAGGTGTTGCAAAATCAAAAAATGGTTTCCATTGTCAGAAGCTTGATTACAAAGGATTCTAAGGATTGTCAGGATTGTTTAATCAATCGGTTCTAAGCACGCACCTCCTGTAAATCCTTTTAATCCCTTAAAATCAAGGTTCAGACAATGGGTGCAAATTATTTAGCAACAACTAACTATATTATACCGTTTCAATCCCCAAGCGATTAAATAATTGACGATCATGCTCAACATCAGCATTACTAGTCGTCAATAATTTTTCACCATAAAAAATTGAATTAGCTCCTGCGAAAAAACATAAAGCCTGTAATTCATCACTCATTTCAGCACGCCCAGCAGATAAACGTACATAAGAGGCAGGCATTAAAATTCGTGCGACTGCAATACAACGTACCATATCAAACACATCAATCTTTTGAGTATCAGCCAAAGGAGTTCCATCCACTGGCACTAATTGATTAATCGGCACACTTTCAGGATGAATAGGCCAATTAGCCAAAGTTTGCAAGAGAGCCGCACGATCCTCTAGTTTTTCACCTAAACCGATAATACCGCCACAACATACTTTTAAATTAGCAGCACGCACATTTTTCAAAGTATCAAGACGATCCTGATAAGTATGAGTACTAACAATCTGCTTATAATACTCAGCAGAGGTATCAAGATTATGATTATAATAATCCAAACCAGCATTTTTGAGTTGCTGCGCTTGCTCTGCTGTTAGCATCCCTAAAGTCATACAAGTTTCTAAATCCAAAGTTTTAACAGCTTTGATAATTTTTAAAATTTGCTCAAAATCCTTTTGTTTCGGACTACGCCAAGCTGCGCCCATACAAAAGCGCGTCGCCCCATTATCCTTAGCTTTACGAGCGGCGGCAACAATAGCCTCCTGTTGCATCAAAGCTTGCCTTTCGATATCTGTATCAAAACGCGCACTTTGGGAACAATAAGCACAATCCTCAGAACAAGCTCCTGTCTTAATGTTTAACAAAGTACTTAATTGCACCTGATTAGGATTAAAATAATCCCGATGGGTAGAATGTGCTTTAAACAGTAAATCATTTAATGGAAGTTCAAATAATTCAATAATTTCTTTAATCTGCCAATCGTAACGCACGGCTGGTGATGAAACCTGAGTCATGATTTTATTTAATCCGATATTGTATGTCTTTAAATTTTGATTTTAGCATAAAAATTTATATTGTGACTTGGTTTGTTGTTGAGCAAAGAAAATTTTGTGGATTAAAAATAAGTAGTTATTTTTATAACACTCATATTTTTGAATGAATTTTATTATGAATAGTATGGTAGAATTTTGCTCAAGAAAAATTTTTGGATGAAGACATTAATAATGAACCTAACTATACCTTACGATGAATTCCGCGTTTGGAAACAGTTAATCGCACCTAAGCTGATAGGACTAAACGAAATTGCCGAAGAGGTTATTGAATATGCTCTGACAGAGATTCTCAACAATGCACAAGATCATTCAGGTGGTAAAAATGTCACCGTTTTAGTTTCTCAAGATAAATCTCATGTAAAGATTACGATAGGAGATGATGGGATTGGTATTTTCAAACATATCATGAATCACCTCAATCTTGATCAAGAACTTGATGCTGCTATAGAATTAATAAAAGGCAAATTTACCACTTTACCGAAATATCATTCAGGGGAAGGGTTATTTTTTACCTCACATGCTGTTGACAAATTGACTATATGTGCTAACAGGCATTGCTTAGAACTTGCAGCGTCAGAAGTTGCTTTTAATACAATTGAGGAAATTTCAGGCACGAAGGTAACAGTTGACTTAAAAAAGATAATGACTCGTAGTCTCAATAGTGTCTTTGAGGATTATTGCCATGTTGATGAAGATGAAATACCAGTTTTTGATCGAACTGTATTTCGACTACAACTTGCCCAAAGTGAAGGACGATTAATCTCAAGATCACAGGCAAAACGTGTGATGAAAGGTATGGAACGGTTTAATCTAGTTGAAGTGGATTTTACAGGTGTAGAGACTATCGGACAAGGATTTGCAGATGAAATGTTTCGGGTTTGGCAGTCTTTTCACCAAGAGACAATGATTAAGCCCACTCATGCCTCTGATAGAATCAAAAAACTTATTTCAAGAGTTAAATCGTGAACCATGATTTTTTTTAGATTTTGCCAGACGGGCAACCACAAGGGATTGCCCCTACAGGACGGTTTGTTGTAGGGGCAATCCGAGGGCAACCACAAGGGATTGCCCCTACACAAGGGCAACCACAAGGGATTGCCCCTACAGGACGGTTTGTTGTAGGGGCAATCCCTTGTGGTTGCCCAGTGAGGCGTTTCATGATTAAACGCAATTAAATCAATTATTTAAAAACTTATGTATAAGAGAGTGCGCTCCAGCGTGGGAACGAGAAATATGGCGTTCATTATAAGGAATTATAAAAATATGACTAAACGCGCATTAATCACCGGTATCACTGGACAGGATGGTGCCTATTTAGCAGAGTTTTTGTTAGACAAAGGCTATGAAGTTCATGGTATTAAGCGTAGAGCTTCGTCGTTTAATACTGATAGAATTGATCATCTTTATCAAGACCCTCACGAAGATAAACGGAATTTTATTCTCCATTACGGAGATATGACTGATTCGACGAATCTTATTCGTATTCTTCAGGAAGTACAGCCTGATGAACTTTATAATCTTGCGGCGCAAAGTCATGTTGCTGTTTCTTTTGAGTCGCCTGAATATACTGCTAATTCTGATGCTTTGGGTACTTTGCGCCTGCTTGAGGCGATTCGGATTTTGGGGTTGGAAAAGAAAACTCGCTTTTATCAGGCTTCTACTTCGGAATTATTTGGTAAGGTGCAGGAAATTCCACAGACAGAATCTACGCCTTTTTATCCTCGTTCTCCTTATGCTGCGGCAAAACTTTATGGTTATTGGATAACGGTTAATTATCGAGAGGCTTATGGTTTATATGCTTGTAATGGCATACTTTTTAATCACGAAAGCCCGATTAGGGGCGAAACTTTTGTGACGCGCAAAATTACTCGTGCTTTGGCTCGGATTAAGTTGGGTTTGCAAGAACGGGTGTATTTGGGTAATTTGGATGCTAAGCGGGATTGGGGACATGCTAAGGATTATGTGGAAATGCAATGGTTAATGTTGCAACAGTCAGAGGCTGATGATTATGTGATTGCTACAGGGGTGCAATATTCAGTTCGGCAGTTTGTTGCTGCTGGCGCGAAAGAGTTGGGTATTGAGATTGATTGGCAAGGTTCTGGGCTTGATGAAAAGGGTTATGATCGTGCAACTGGAAAATGTATCGTTGCTGTGGATCCGCGTTATTTTCGTCCGACTGAGGTGGAAACGCTTTTGGGTGATCCTACAAAGGCGCGGGAGAAATTGGGTTGGATTCCGCGTATTTCTTTTGATGAATTGGTGGCAGAAATGGTGCGAGCTGATTTAGAGGAAGCGGAGCGGGATGCTTTGTGTAAGCGAGAAGGGTTTAAGACATTTAATCGGCATGAGTGATTTAAGTTTAATGGATAAAATTATATGACACACACGGCATTAAATTTGAAAATACCACCTTTTATTTTATTAGCATTGAAAATCCCGAAAAAACAATGGGCTGATTATCTTCAGCAAACACTTGCTGTTGAATTTTATCGTGAAGGTAAACTTTCCCTTGGAAAAGCTAAAGAATTTGCGGGATTATCTGATAAATGGGAGATGATTCAGTTGTTAAATCAACGAGGAGTTGACATAAATTATTCAGTAGATGATTCTCAATCGGATTTGGAAACGCTAAATAAATTACTCTCATGACAACTCTCAATGTAATTTCCGATTCTACGCCACTGATTGCACTTGCGCGAATCAATCGTTTATCAAGATACTAAAGAAGCTTTAGATGAATTACTGGCTCAAAGATTTTGTTTAAGTAGAGTTTTTTTGGAGTCCAAAGCTAAAGCTTTGGACTCCAACAGATTTTAGAATTTTTATAATTCTTCATAGAGTTAATTTGTTAAAGATAAAATACGATTTGTCAAGCAAAAAAAAACTTTATAGTCGAGTTAAGTCAAAACGTTTATTTGAAAATTTTGGAACAAATAAGGAACGTGCATAAAACAACTAGGGCAACCACAAGGGATTGCCCCTACATCATACGGTTTGTAGGGGCAATCCCTTGTGGTTGCCCAAAGTTGACGAAATTATTTTATGCACGTTCCTAAAGGAATAGAGGTTTAAACTGTGAAGCGTGATGCACGAATTTATCTTGCTGGACATCGGGGATTGGTGGGTTCGGCTATCTTTCGCCGATTAGAAGCGAAAGGATTTTATAATATTATTACCCGTGGCCATGATGAACTTGATTTGACTAATCAACAGGCAGTTAATGATTTTTTGGCTGAACTAAAACCTCATTATGTTGTTCTGGCTGCGGCAAAAGTGGGGGGGATTTATGCTAATAATACTTATTCTGCCGATTTTATTTATCAGAATTTGATGATTGAGGCGAATGTTATAAATGCTGCCTATCGTCAAGGGGTGGAGGGATTATTGTTTTTGGGCAGTTCTTGTATTTATCCTCGTTTGGCTAAGCAACCTATGACTGATTGCGAATCTTATAATCGACAATATGGCACAAATTATCGTAGTGCTATGCCGACGAATGGTGCAAATGATAATAGATGGAGTACAACGAATGGCAACCTCGTTTTAGTCAGAGGGATTAATAGAGACTTATCAATGGTATTTGGAGCATTTAGGCGCAGTTCGTAGATAAATGGATAGTAATACATTAAATAAAAACAATAAACTAATTTTTATTAATCGTTATTTTTATCCTGATCATTCTGCAACTAGTCAATTATTAACTGATCTTGCTTTTGAATTGGCTCAAGATCAAAATGTTCATATTATTACCAGTTCACAACGTTATGATGATGCTTCTGTAAAATTGCCATCTTTTGAAGTCATTCATGGGGTACATATTCACCGAATTTGGACTAGCCGTTTTGGGTGACAATCTTTGTTTGGACGTGCTTTTGATTATTTGACTTTTTATTTTTCTGCTGCTTGGTGCTTGTGGCGTCTCTAATAAAGATGTGGTAATTGCTAAAACTGATCCGCCACTGATTTCTGTAGTTGCTGCTGCGATTGTTAAATGGCGTGGTGCGGTTGGGATGAGGCTTTGAGTTTGTGTATGGATGGATGGGTATTACGAATTTATTAATGATATATAGCTTTTCAGATAAATATTTTGGCCAAAAACCTCCGAGGTTTTAAAAACCTCGGAGGTTTAGCTACACTTACTTCGTTTAGACTTAAATTATTTTTCTGAAAAGCTAAAGATAAAGAAGAAATTAGGTGTATTATTCCAAGGTTATTGTCTGCCTAGAAAATTTTACGATATTATTGTAGGGGCAATCGGTTGCCCTGTTACAAAAAGTTAATTAAAAAATCAACAGCAAAATTTCAAACAAATGAAAAAATTACCATTAGGTATCCAAACATTTAAAAAAATTAGAGAAAAAACGGAAAACTATATGTTGATAAAACCAAAATAGCTCTAAATTTAATCAATAAAGGAATCTATTATTTTCTGTCTCGCCCAAGACGTTTTGGTAAATCTTTGTTTCTTGATACTCTTGATAATATTTTTGCTGGTAATCGTGAATTGTTTGAGGGGCTTTATATTTATGATAAGTGGAACTGGGAAACCAAATATCCAGTTATTAAATTGAGTTTTGGAGCGGGTGTAATTAAGGATACTGATGATCTCAATGTCAGAATATTAGCTCTATTAAAAGAAAACCAAAACAAGCTAAATTTACAATGTACAAATGTTAGTAATAGCAGAGAATGTTTTAAAGAATTGATTGAACTGGCTTATGATAAATATCAACAACAAGTAGTTATTTTAGTTGATGAATATGATAAACCGATATTGGATAATATTGAAAACCGAGAACTTTCAAAACAAATTAGGGATGGATTAAAAAATATTTATTCAGTTATTAAAGATAGTGATCAATATCTTAAATTTGCATTTTTAACTGGAGTGAGTAAATTTTCTAAGGTTAGTTTATTTAGCGGAATAAATAACTTAAAAGATATTTCTTTACTAACTGATTATGCAACCATTTGTGGTTATACTCATCAAGAGGTTCAAGAATATTTTAATGATTATTTGTCAGATTTAAATTTGGACGAGCTTAAACAATGGTACAACGGCTATAATTTTCTAGGTGATTCTGTTTATAATCCGTATGAGATACTACTTTTCTTTGATAATTATAAGGAATATAGAAATTATTGGTTTGAAATTGGAAATCCATCGTTTTTAATTAAAATACTGAAGCAAAATAAGTATTATATTCCTAATCTGGAAACAATTGAGGTTAGCGAAGAAGATTTGGGGAGTTTTGATGTTGATGATATTAAACTGGAAACTTTGTTATTTCAAACAGGTTATTTAACTATTAAAAAACTTAAAACTGTATTCAATCAACAAATCTATTATTTGGGCTATCCTAATTTGGAAGTCAGAAGTGCTTTAAATAATACCATTTTTAAGTATTTGCTTTCAGACAAATCCATAAAAAGAATGGCAATGTTTAATGCT